>QHSV01000139.1 GCA_003221655.1 Candidatus Rokuibacteriota bacterium | reverse complement strand
GCGCGTCCAGGAGCGAGAAGGGCTCGTCGAGCAGGAGCAGCCGCGGCTCGAGCGCGAAAGCCCGCGCGATCCCAACGCGCTGCTGCATCCCGGCCGACAGCTCGCGGGGACGCCGCTCGCCCATTCCGCCGAGCCCGACCGACGCCAGGTAAGACTCGACGCCGCGATCGGCCCCCGAGACAACCTGCTCGCGCGCGAGGCGCACGTTGTCGCGCACCGACATCCACGGCAGGAGCGTCGCCGACTGGAAGACGACGCCGCGATCGGTGCCCGGTCCGTCGATCTCCCGGCCCGCGATCACGACGCCCCCCGTGCTCGGCGCGACGAGCCCCATGAGGATCGAGAGCACAGTCGTCTTGCCGCACCCGGAGTGGCCCAGGAGGCAGACGAATTCGGCTTCGTCGACGTACAGCGTGAAGTCGTGGACGATGACCGCCGGGCTGGACGGCGTCTCGTACGTCTTGCCGAGCTGGGCGATCTCGACGAACGAGGCCATTTATCGCGCCGTCCGGGCCGCGCGCAGAAATTCGACGAGGGCCTGACGAGCCTTCTGATAGGCCGGCTCGAGGCTCATGTGCCGACGCTGCCGCGGACGCGGCAAGCCGACCTCGATCGCGGGCCCGAGCACGGCGTCCGGTCCAGGCGTCATCGGGTAGATCCGGTCGGCTAACAAGATGGCCTCGTCCACGTCGTTGGTGATCAGCATTACCGTCGACCGGCGCTCGCCCCAGATTCTCAGCAGCTCGTCCTGCAGCGTGGCGCGCGTGAGCGCGTCGACCGCGCTGAACGGCTCGTCCATCAGCAGGAGCTTGGGCCGCATCGCGAGCCCGCGGGCCACCGCCACCCGCTGCCGCATCCCGCCCGAGAGCTGCCGCGGACGCTTCCAGGCGGCCGGCGTGAGGTTGACGAGGGCGATGAACTCGTCGGTGATGCGCCGGCGCTCGGACGCCGGCAGCCCGGAGTTCACCGCGTCGACGGCGAGCGCCACGTTGCCCCGGACGCTGAGCCACGGCAGCAGCGAGTACTGCTGGAACACGACGCCGCGCTCGGGCCCCGGCCCGGTCACGGGCACGCCCTCGAGCAGGATCTCGCCGCGGTCGGGCGCGATGAGACCAGCGATGAGGGACACCAGCGTGGTCTTGCCCGAGCCGGAGTACCCGACGACCGCTGCGAGCTCGCCTTCTTCCAGGGTCAAGTCCACACCGCCCAGCACCGCCGTCGGGCCGCTTCGCGTGCCGTAGGACTTCCGCAGGCCCCGAACCTCGAGGTAGGCCATCAGTCGATCCGAACGCGCGCCTCGACGAGGCCCATCAGCCGATCGAGCACGAAACCGATGGCGCCGATCGTGATCACGCTGAGGATGATGTGCGAGTAGACGAGGCTGTTGTACTCCTGCCAGAGGAACCCGCCCACGCCCGGTGTCCCCGTGAGCATCTCCGCCGCGACGATCACGAGCCACGCGAGCCCGAGCGACAGACGGTAGCCGGTGAAGACGTAGGGGAGCGTGGCCGGGATGACGATCCGCGTCAGCGTTTTGAAGCGAGAGAGCTTCAGCACGCGTCCCACGTTCAGATAATCCGGGCTGATCGACCGGACGCCGACGGCCGTGTTGATCACCGTCGGCCACATCGCGCACAGCGCGATGGTGAAGATCGCCGCGGGCTCCGACTTCTGGAAGATCACGAGCCCGAGCGGCAGCCACGCCAAGGGCGAGATCGGCCGCATGAACTGCACGATCGGGTCGAACGACTGGTGGAACCTCCGCGAGAGTCCGAGCAGGAACCCGATCGGTGTGCCAATCGCAAGCGCCAATGCGAACCCCTTGCCCACCCGGACCAGCGAGTAGAAGGCGAGCCGCCCGATGCCCTGGTTCATCTCGCCGTCCTTGAAGAACGGCTCCAGCACGTAACGCTGCGACTCCCGCCACGTCCGGCCCGGCGACGGGAGGTCCGGTGCGACGCTCACGCTCACGATCGACCAGATGACGAGCACGCACGCCGCCCCCAGGAGCGGCAGGATCACCTGCTGGGATATGTCGATGCGCATTGCGCCTTCCGGCTAGGCCATTGAATGGACGGCAAAGCTCTTCGCGTACTTCTCAGGGTCGGCCGGGTCGAAGGTAACGCCGTCGAAGAGCGTCTCCTTCTTCGTGTCCTCGCGCGGGGTCTCGATGCCCATCTCGTGGGCGACCTCGCGGTAGATGTCGGGCTGGTGCACGCGGTCGACGAGGCCCTTGTAATCCGGCGGCTCCTTCACCATCCCCCAGCGCCGGAACTGGCTCAGCCACCAGACGCCGTGGGACTTGAGCGGAAAGTTCGTCTGCCGGTCGAAGAAGGTCATGTAGTACTTGTCCTTCTCCTTGCGCCCGTCACCGTAGTCGTAGTCGCCGAGCATGCGGCCGAGGATGATCTCCTTCCCGGCGTTGACGTACTGCGGCTGACCGACGACCTCTGCCATCCGCGGCCGGTTCTCCAGCTTGTCGTTCCACTGGCTCGCCTCCAGCACGGCGCGCATGACGGCCTTCACCGTCTTCGGGTTCTTCTGCGCGAACTCCTCCGTGAAGGCGAGGACCTTCTCGGGATGGTCCCTCCAGATCTGCTGCGTGGTGATGGCCGTGAAACCGATGCCATCGGCGATCGCCCGCGCGCCCCAGGGCTCCCCCACGCAGTAGCCGTCCATCTTGCCGACCTTCATGTTGGCCACCATCTGGGCCGGCGGAATGGTGATCAGGGAGACGTCGCGATCCGGGTTGATGCCGCCCGATCCCAGCCAGTAGCGTGTCCACATGGCGTGAGTGCCGGGCGGGTACGTCATCGCAAAGGTCATAGGGGCGCCTTTGGCCTTCGCTTCCAGGGCCAGCGGCTTGACCTGCTGCGGCGTCTTCACCCCTTTCTCGAGCAACGCCCGCGTGAGCGTGATCGCCTGCCCGTTGCGATTGAGGTATAGAGGGATGATCATCGGCTTCACCGGCGAGCCCTGCAGCCCCATGGTGGCGGCATAGGGGATGCCGAGGAGCATGTGGGTCGCCTGGTTTTCGCCGAGCGTCAAGCGATCGCGGATGACCGCCCACGAAGCCTCCTTCGAGATCGTCGATTCGATTCCGTGCTTCTTGAAAAGCCCGAGCTCGTGGGCCATCACGATCGACGCGCAGTCGGTGAGCGCGATGACGCCGATCCTGACCTTCGGCGCCTCGGGCCCGTCGGCTGCGTACACGCCTCCGGCCCAGCCGCCGGGCACGCCGGCGAGCAGCGCGGCCGTGCTCGTCGCCCTGATGAACTCCCGCCGCGTCCCATCCATCCCGTCCCTCCAAAAAAGAAAAATGGCGCCGTGCCTCCGATCGAGGCAACAGCGCCATCGCTGTCAGTTCCGCGGCGTCCCGACGTGGACGCGCGCTAAGGGCCGCGAAGTGCAGCGCGCGTGCCAGCGCCGCTCACCGAATGGAGATCAGCCTATACGGGCACTTGTCGTCGGTGGAGGGATCCGAAGTGCGGGCCGCGCTGCCGAATTTCAGTGCGGAGAGCGTCGCCCTGCTGAAGCGCTGAGCAGCCGGGTTACCGATCGCACGACAGGCGCATGCGATTCTTCGCGATCCAGGCGTAGACGCGGCGGGCGAGCAGACGCGCCCCTGGGAGCGCGAAGACCGTCGCGAGCCAGCTGAGCCAGCCGATGCGACGCAGCAGCTCGGGCGCCGCATCGGCGCCCGTGAGCGTACGCCCATCGGGCAGCACGAGCTGCATCGCCGTCATGCACGCCTCGTCCGAGATCTGGGGGAAGCGGGCGCGCCGCGGCGCTGACCGGCACGGGAGGATCTCGAGCTCGCCACCGGAGATCGCCAGGCGCATGAGCCAGAGCGCACTCGCCCGGCACATCGCGCACTCGCCGTCGTAGATCAGGACGGCGGGCGCTGGCCCCATCCCTTGAGCGTGCGGTAATAGAGGACAAGGCCGGCGGCCACCGCCAACGAGACCACCGCCTGCACGAACGCCGCCGTCGTCCGGTCGCGCACGAGCAGAAGTGCCGCGTAGAAGAGGAAGAACGCGATCCCCGCACCGATGAGGATCCGGTGGGCGGTGATCAGCTTCACGGCTCCAAAATCCTAGGCGTCGAGCACGACCTTGACGGCGTCCCGCGTCACACTGACGAGCCGGTCGATCTCCGCCTCGGTCACGACGAGGGGCGGCGCGTAGTAGACCGAGTCGCCGGGCGCCGGATGCGCGCCGGCCGCCGGGCGCGTCCGCGTGACGACGCCGCGCTTCATCATCTCGGCCTGGACGCGCTGGGCGACCTTGCGATCGCCGGCGAAGTTCTTCTTGGTCGCGCGGTCTTCCACAAGCTCGACGGCCGCCAGCAGGCCCTTGCCGCCCCGGATGTCGCCGGCGTTCGGGTGGTCGCCGAACGCCTGCTGGAGTCCCTGGTGGAGCCGGGTGCCCATCTTCGCCGCGTTCTCCCAGAGGCGCTCGCGCTCCATGATCTCGACGTTCTTCAGCCCGACCGCGCAGCACGTGGGA
>QHSV01000138.1 GCA_003221655.1 Candidatus Rokuibacteriota bacterium | reverse complement strand
ATCCGGCCGGCGGCCGGCATCGCCCTGCGGTGAACGAGAGACGCCGAGAGGAGCGACATCATGCCCTACGACCTGCTGATCAAGAACGGCCGCATCATCGACGGCTCGGGCCGGCCCGCTTTCAACGGCGACGTCGGGGTAGCGCAGGGAAAGATCGTGGAGCTCGGGCGCCTCGGCGGATCCGCGCGGCGGGTCATCGAGGCTGACGGGCGGGTCGTCTCGCCGGGATTCGTGGACAACCACTGTCATTACGATGCGCAGGTCCTCTGGGATCCGCTCTGCACCTTCTCGTGTCACCACGGCGCCACCAGCGTCATCATCGGGAACTGCTCGCTGGCGCTCGCTCCCGTGAAGCCCGCCGAGCGCGAAAGACTGGCGGGGATGCTCTCCTACGTCGAAGCGATTCCCATGGATGTCCTGGAAGCGGGCGTGCCCTGGACGTGGGAGACGTTCCCCGAGTACATGAGCGCCATCGGCCAGCGGCTCGGAGTGAACGTCGGCACGCTGGTCGGCCATTCCGCCGTCAGGCTCTACGCCATGGGAAAGGACTGCTCGGAGCGTCCGGCCACGGACGGAGAGCTCGAGACGATGCGGCGCGTGGTGCGCGAGGCGCTCGAGGCGGGGGCCCTCGGGCTCTCGATCACGCGCAACATGAACCACTTCGACATCGCGGGGACGCGGATTCCTGCGGCCTACGCGCCGGAGTCGGAGCTCTTCGCGCTGACCGACGTGCTCCGCGAGGTGGGCACGGGCGTGATCCAGTGCGGCGGCGGGACCAACCCCGAATTGAAGGATCATCTTCTGAGCCGGATCTCTGAGGCCTGCGGTCGCCCGGTGATGTACAACACCCTCGTCGAGCAGGCGCGTCACCCGGGACGGTGGCGGCAGCATCTGACGCACGTCGAGGAGACGGCCCGGAAGGGCATTCGGGCGGTGCCGCTCTGCAATCCCGGGAGCGTCGTGCAGCGGTTCACGATGAAGAACTGCCAGGTGTTCCGGAGCATGCCCACCTGGCTACCGATCCTCCAGGGCTCCGAGACCGAAAAGATGCGCGCCTATCGGGATCCGGAGGTCCGCGCGAAGCTCCGGGCCGAGGTCGATGGCCCCCAGGCACCGGATCCGAGCTTCTCCAGGCGCTGGGACCTGATGATCGTGGAGGAGCCTCAGCTTCCGAAGAACCGCGGCCTCGAAGGGCAGAGCATCGCAGAGATCGCGAAGGCCCGGGGACAGCATCCGGTCGACGCGTTCCTCGATCTGGCGGTCGAGGAGGAGTTGAAGACGGTGTTCACGCTCGGGGAGAACAACACCGACACCGAGGCGGTGGCGCAGATCCTCGGAAGCCCCTATGCCGTCGTCGGCCTCTCCGACGGGGGCGCGCACGTGCAGTTCCACTCGAACGTGTCGAACCCCACGCGCTTGCTCGGCCACTGGGTGAGGAAAAAGGGGATCATGCCGCTCGAGCTGGCCGTCCGCCGGCTGACCTTCGACTCGGCCACCGCCTTCGGCATCTACGATCGCGGGCTCCTGCAGCCGGGGATGGCGGCGGACCTCGTGGTCTTCGATCCTGACGCCGTGCAGCCGGTCACGGGAGACGTGGTGCACGACTTCCCGAACAACGGCTGGCGGATGCGGGAGCTGGCCGAGGGGATCCACTACACCGTGGTCAACGGCCAGGTCCTCCTCGAGAAGGGAACGCACACGGGGAGCTACCCGGGCCGCGTGCTGCACAACGCCCGGTATCACGGCACTCACAACGGTCGGGGTTAAGCGCCGACCGCGCCCCGAATACGCTGCAGCCCTGACGGCCGCCGAGCCACCGTCGGCGGACTCGACGTGTCACCGTCGCCATGCTCCTGCTGAGTCTATGCCTCCTGCATGGCGATGCGACTCATCTCCGCGCGGGCAGGGGCTAGACTCCGCCTCCGGGTGTGATGGATAGCCCGGAGCACGACGTCAGCCCAGTGGGGCTACGCGGATCGCCGGCCGTAACGAACTCGGGAGGGGGTCGCGATGATACACGCGTCCGTCCGCTGTGGCGCATGCCTATGAACCGACGTCAGCAGATTCAACTCAGTCCTGACGAGCAGGCCGCGTTCTTCCGGGAGCGCAAGAAGGCTGCGCTTGCCACCATCGACAAGGACGGGTTCCCCCACGTCGTGGCCATGAATTACTTCGCCAGGGACGGCGCTTTCTACATGACCTCGTACGGCAAGGCGCAGAAGGTCGTGAACATCCGACGCAACCCCAAGGTGGCGTTGATGGTGGAAAGCGGCGACACGTACGCTGAGCTCCGCGGCGCGATGATTCGGGGCCACTGCGAGATCCTCGAAGGCCTCGACGCGGTGAAGGCGGCGTTCGAGTCGCGGGCGGAGGCGCAATCGAATCCGTCGCCGGCCCAGCCGGGCGCGGTGGCCAGCGCGCCGAAACGCGTCGTGCTCAAGATCGTCCCTGAGAAAGTCATCAGCTGGGACCACAGAAAGCTCGGCGGTAAATACTGATAGCCCGCGACGGCTGCTGGCGAGATGGTCGGCGAGCTCTTCGGGGCGAGTTGGCGGTCAGGGGATCGGGCCGGCGGATTGTGTACTATTGCGGCGTCTCGCTCGTCGAGGAGGTGAGCCATGCCCATAGGTCGAGGAGTACGCGGTGTTGTCGTTGCGGCGCTTGCGATTCTGAGTACCGCCGGAGCCGCGCCCGCCCAGCCCAGCTTCCCGGCCACGAGCTTCCTGACGCCGGCCAAAGCGACGTGGGAGAGCACCCGCAACCTGGTCATCGGGATCGTCGAGGTCATGCCCGAGGACAAGTACGACTTCAGGCCGACGCCCAGCGTCCGGACCTTCCGCGACAACGTCATCCATCTGGTCGCCGAGAACTACCTGTTCTTCGGCCGCGTGGCCGGCGAGAACCTCGGCAACCCCGCCCAGAACCTCAAGAGCCGCGACGAACTGCTCAAGGCGCTGCGGGATAGCTACGACTACGGCGCCAAAGTCTGGGCCGGGCTCACCGAGGAAAAGGCCCTGGAGATGATCGAGGTGAGGGGCCAGAAGGTCCAGCGCTGGTCAGCCATCCTCGCGGCGATCCAGGACAACATGAGCCACTACGGCAACCTGGTCGTCTACGTCCGCCTCAACGGCCTGGTGCCGCCGCGCAGCGCAGGGCGTTAGTCGAAAGCGGCGCCGAGGCGCCGAGCTGAGTCGGCCCGGCGCCCGGCAAGGGCGGATAGCCAAGTCTCCTGATTCCCGCTACACCGCCGTCGCGAGCGAGGCGCTCCTGCGATAAGAGGCCATCTATTCTTCCTTCAGCTCCGCGACGGAGCGGATCGGCGCGCCGGCAAGATCTTGCGCGTCGCGTTCTCAAAGAACGGGAGCTCGACAACGCCGCGCGACCGCCGGCCTGACACGCGCCCCTAGCCCTCCTCAACGGTTGCGGGGCCAGTAGCGGCGCAACCCGAGATTCAGCGCGACGAGCCAGGCGGGACTCTAGTCCGGGTGCAGCGTGTACGCCCAGCACCCCCTTCGAGCACGACGGCGCCGCCCTGGTCCGTCATCGTCGAGCTAAGCGGGCAGAGCCTACTTGACGCGCCGGCATCCTCACGGTATCGAGGCGCATATGAGCGGCCGTTGGCGGATCGTTCTGGCGCTTTCCGCGGTGCTGGCGGCGGCCTGCTCGAGCGTTGTCGCTCCGTACCGACAATACGAGATCCGATTTGATGCTCCGGCGATGCCGCCGCTCGGCACGAGCCCGAGTGACAGCGAGCTCATCGACTCGATCGCCTGGCTGATGCGCCACCGGCTCGATCTGCCGTTCCCACCGGACATTAAGGCCTACGTCTACGTCAACCAGGCGACGTTCGTCGACGGGCTCATCAAGGTCGCGGGAGACAAGGCCGACGATGCGTGGGACCGTCGCAATGCGTTCGGCGTCGCCACGGGCGCTGGCCTCCTCCTGCGTGGCGACATCCTGGCCCGGATGAACCTTGCCGGGCGGGCGTCGCTCTACGCCCACGAGCTGACGCACGTGAGCCAGGGCAGGCTCCGAGAAGGCGGACGGGGCCGACCCGCGCAGTGGATCCTCGAGGGCCATGCCGAGTGGGTCAAGTTCAAGGTGGTCGACCTGCTCGGCTATCGAGCCTACGCCGAGTCGCGCGACCTCATGGTGCGCGCCGCACGCGAGTCGACGGGCAAGTTCTTCCCCGACCTTTCGGCGCTCATCAACAACGCGGCCTGGACCGAGGCGACGCGTCGACTCGGCGCGATGGCGACCTACGGTCAGGCGTTCCTGGCGATCGATTGGCTCGTCGAGCAGTACGGCAGTGCGAAGCTCCTGGAATATCTCGGGCGCTTCGGGCTCGACACCGATCCGCGAGAACACTGGCGGACAGTCTTTCCGATTCCCTACCGCCAGTTCGTCGACGAGTTCCGCGCCTGGCTGGAAGGCCTTGGCCGATCTACGCCGCCGGCAGGAGCGGACAGCCCGGCGGCATCGCCGCCTTCTTCTTCTCGATGATCGCGCCGGCGTACTTCTCGAGGTAGTGGGTGATCGTCTCGACGCGGATCTTCACCGACCCGGCGGGCTTGGTGGAGTCGAGGTCCTGGGTTGAGGCGCCGGTGGGTGCGAGCGCCTCCGCGAACGGGAATGACAACTCGGCGGCGGCGCCGCTCTCCCGGCACTGGGCGTGGGCCGATCTGATGAGGCGCGCGTTCGATATCGACGTGGTGGCATGCTCCC
>QHSV01000137.1 GCA_003221655.1 Candidatus Rokuibacteriota bacterium | reverse complement strand
ATGGCCAACGTCGTCGCCGCGCTGCCGGGCCGCCGTCACGACGTGATCTTGATCGGCGGACACTACGACACCAAGTGGTTCCGCGAGTTCAAGTTCGTGGGCGCGAACGACGGCGGCTCGAGCACCGCGCTCCTGATCGAGCTGGCGCGCGGGCTCCGCGAGCGGCCGCGCGAGTACACGTACTGGATCGTGTGGTTCGACGGCGAGGAGGCTCGCGAGGCGTGGACTGCGGTCGACAGCCTCTACGGATCACTGCGGATGGCGATCGAGCTCGACAAGGCGCGACGCCTGCCGCGCGCCGTGATCGTGGCCGACATGATCGGCGATCGGGATCTCGGCATCCGGCGGGAGGCCTCGTCCACCGGCTGGCTGACCGATGTCATCTGGGCGAGCGCGGCGCGGCTCGGCCACGCGCCCCACTTCCTCCCCGACTCGCTCGCGGTCGAGGATGACCATGCGCCGTTCATGCGCCTGGGGGTGCCCGCGACGCTGCTGATCGACTTCGACTACCCGCCGTGGCACACGCCGGAGGACACGCTCGACAAGGTGTCGGCGCGGAGTCTCCAGATCGTCGGCAGCGTGTTGCTCGACGCGCTGCCCGCGATCGAGAACGCCCTCGCACGCCCACTCGGTGGGCGGCCCTGAGCAGGCCGAGGGTATAATCACGTCATGCCGCGCGTGGGAGAGATCGGCGATCCCGGCGACGATCCCGTCCTGAAGGAGACGTTCGCGAAGGAGACCGACACCTTCGGCTTCGTCCTGAACACCACCAAGATCCAGGCGCACACGCCCGGGATCATGCGGGCCGCCAAGCAGCTCGCGGCCGCCGTCGAGCGATCGGGCCTGCTTCCGCCCCAGTTGCTCGCGCTGGTCTACCTGCGCGTCGCGCTGATCAATGGGTGCCCCTTCTGAATCGACATCAATGCATCCCGTGGGATGCAGGCGGGGGCGTCGGAGGCGAAGATCGCCGAGGTCACCGACGCGGCGACCAGTCAACTCTTCGGCGCGAGCGAGAAGGCGGCCCTCGAGTACGCGGAGGCGATGACGTTCACCGATCGGAAGGTCACCGACCAGCTGTTCGCGCGCGTGCGCGTGCACTTCACCGAAACCCAGATCGTCGAGCTGACCGCTGCCGTGGCCCTCGAGAACTTCCGCTCGAAGTTCAACGTCGCGCTCGGCATCGAGGCGCAAGGGTTCTGCGCGCTCAAGGCTCACGGATGAGGCGCAAGAGTTCAGCGTGACCCCGCGTTGAGGCTGACCGGGCCTCACCTCCTCCCCGCATCAGCACGACGGATCCGGCGGCCTCCCTCCGCTGGACGGGCTGGATCCTCGGGATCACGTCTCTCGTCACGGTCGTGACCGCGCCGGTCCTGCTGGCGGCGATCGGTCTCGCCGGTGTGCCGCTCGTCGCGATGCGCGAGGCCGGGGGGCCGGCGTGAGCACGGTCACTCGACCGCTCGTCGACATCCGGCTCGACGGGCTCGACACCCGCGGGGGGGCGCCCCCCGGCCTGCGCGGGGTCTCCGTGCACATCCGCTACGGGGAGTTCTTCACGTTCCTCGGGCCGCCGAACTCCGGCAAATCCGACGTCCTGCGCGCGATCGCCGGCTTTCTGCCCATCACGCAAGGGCGCGTCCTCGTCGACGGCGACGACATCTCCACCGTGCCCCCACGCCTCCGCGGCGTCGGGTACGTGTTTCAGGACGGCGCACTCTGGCCACACCTGCCCGTGCGGGAGCACGTCGCCTACGGTCTCCGCCAGCAGCGCCTGGCGGCCGACGAGATCGAGCGCCGGGTCGAGACCGTGCTCGGTCGGCTCGCGCTCGCGGGCGCCGAGACGCTCCGACCCGAACATCTGACCCTCGAGCAGCGTCGTCGCCTGGCGCTGGCGCGGGCGCTCGCAGTCGAGCCGCGGGTCCTCCTGCTGGACGAGCCGCTCGCCAACCTCGACCCGACGGCGCGCAAGGCGCTCCGGCTCGAGCTGACGAAGCTGCACCGCGACCTGGCGGTGACGACCGTGCACGCGACGCGGAACGCCGCGGACGCGCTGGCGCTCTCCGATCGCCTCGCGGTCATCGACGGCGGTCGCGTGCTGCAGATCGGCGAGCCGGCCGTCCTCTACCACCAACCGCAGAGCCGGGCCGTCGCCGAGGCGCTCGGGCCCGCGAGCTTTCTCCCAGTGCATGTGGTCGAGGTCCGTGACCTCGGCGTCGTCGTCGAGACGCAGCGCGGCGACCGCGTGCCCGTCGCCGGTAGCGGCGCCTACCGGCTGGGCGATCGCGGGCTCTTGGTCCTGCGGCCGGAGACGCTCGCCATGACCGAGGCGGCCATGGCGCGGGGGCCGGGCATCTCCGGCCACGTCGCGTTGCGCGTCTTCGAGGGCGCCCGCCATCTGTACGAGATCGAGATCGGCACCGGTGTGCCGCTGCGTGTCGAGCTGCCCGCCGTGGGCGAAACGCGCGTGTTTCGCCTCGGCGACCGCGTACGCGTTGAAATGTCGAGCGAGACCGTCATCCTGGTCCCCGACGCCTGACGCGCCGCGAGCTCGGGCCGCGTGGTCCCGGCGCCCCCCTACCGCACCCGCCCGTCGCCTCCGCCTGCCGCGAAGTCGTCGCGTGAGTTCTGGGAGGGGACCCTAGATCGAATAGGTGCGGTCTTGCTCGAGGATGGACACCCGGTCGCCCTCGATGCGCGCCAGCTCCTCGGAGACTTCCTCCTGGAATTGCGGCTTCACGTGGAAAATCCACACCGGAATGTCCGGCGGAAGCTTGTCGATCTCCCGCCGGATGAGCGCGGGGGTCATGTGCTTGGCGACCTGCGCGAGCGGGCCGAGCCTGTTCGGGAACGCGCACTCGAGGATGACCGCGCGGAGACCCTGGAGGCCACGGGCGGTCCGCCAGAGCGCCTCGGTTGGGCCCGTGTCGCCCGAATAGATGATGCCGGTCGAGCCGTCGTGCACGATGAACCCTGCGGTCGGCACCGTGTGGTTGACGGCGACGGGGGTGACCCAGAGCTCGCCGACGCGCTGCTCGACGTCTTCGATCAGTGTCCGGTACTTGACGACGGGAACGTCAGGGTGAGGGATCTTGCTGAAGTCGGGCCAGAGCGTGTTGTTGAACACCCCGGCGCGGAGCGTGGTGATCACCGGATCGATGCCGGCGATCGTCACCGCGGCCCCGACCTCGCAGAACCCGAGGCTCTCGCTGAGGTACACGAGCCCCGCGATGTGATCCAGGTGGGCGTGCGAGACGATGGCGTGTTCGACCGCGAGCTGCTCGGGCACGGTGAGGGCGCCGCTGACGCTGCCGCCGTCGATCAGGATCTTGTCGTTGACGAGGAAGGCCGACGGCCGCTGCCCGAGACCTTCGCCGCCGAAGGCGCCGAGCACGCGAATCTTCATGCTCTCGCGATACTAGCACACACCGTTGTAAGATGACGTGGAGCGCATGGGCGACGAGACGTTCGACTACCCGACGATGGCGCGCGCGTTGATCCTGGGCGACAAGGACACCGTGGCCCGCAAGACGCGCGAGGGCCTCGACCTGTCGCTGGATCCGAAGGTGCT
The DNA here is from genome assembly GCA_003221655.1 of Candidatus Rokuibacteriota bacterium. Lineage (GTDB taxonomy): Bacteria > Methylomirabilota > Methylomirabilia > Rokubacteriales > CSP1-6 > AR31. Next base: position 1,211 of record QHSV01000137.1, on the reverse strand, counting down.
CATCTTCAAGGGGCTCATCCCCGGCATGGACGTCGTCGGCGAGAAGTTCCGTCGCAACGAGTACTACGTCCCGCAGGTGCTGCTCTCCGCGCGCGCCATGTACGCCGGGCTCGACCTGCTGAAGCCGCTCATCACCGCCTCCGCCCGCGGCGACGACTACCTCGGCATCGTCGTCATCGGCACCGCGCAGGGCGACCTGCATGACATCGGTAAGAATCTCGTCGCGATGATGCTCGAGGGCGCCGGGTTCAAGGTGGTGAACCTCGGACGCGACGTCGCCCCCGAGGTGTTCGTCAACGCGGTCGGCGAGCACAGCGCCAACATCGTCGGCATCTCGGCGCTGATGACGACCACCATGCCGGCGATGAAGCGTACAATCGACGCCCTGATCAAGGCCGGGCTGCGCGAGCGCGTCAAGGTCATGGTGGGCGGTGCGCCCGTGAGCCAGGCGTTCGCGGACGAGATCGGCGCCGACGGCTACGCCAAGGACTCCACGCTGGCCGTCGTCAAGGCCAAGGCGCTCGTCGGGGTCGAGGTCGCCCGGTGAAGGCGCGTGGGTGGGAGGTCGTCGAGCGGGTCCGCGACGGCGAGACGCTCGTGTTCGACGGCGGCTACGGGACGATGCTGTTCGCCGCGGGGCTTGCGAACGGCGCCTGCCCCGAGCTCTGGAACGACACCCACGCCGACGTGGTGCGCGGAATACATCGGGGGTATTTCGACGCCGGCAGCCAGATCGTCGAGACGAACACGTTCGGCGGCACGCGACTCAAGCTCAACGAGTACAAGATCGGTGACCGCACGCGCGACCTGAACGAGAAGGGCGCCCGGCTGGCGCGGGCCGCGGCGCCGCGGGCCGGGTACATCGCAGGGTCGATCGGGCCGACCAGCCGCCTGCCCCTCGACTACGCGCTCGACGCGGGTGTCACCGATGAGGAGTACGTCGACACGTTCCGGGAGCAGGCGGAGGCGCTGGCCGAGGGCGGCGTCGATCTCTTCGCGGTCGAGACCATGATGTTCCCGCAGGAATGCACGGCCGCCGTCCGCGCCTGCAAGGCCGTGGCCGACCTGCCCGTGATGGCCACCATGTTCTTCCAGTACGAGGAGATCCACGATCGTGACCGCACGATGTGGGGGGAGAGCCCGGCGGAGGTCGCGAAGAACCTCGTCGCCGCCGGCGCCGACGTGATCGGCATGAACTGCGGCCGCGGTCC
>QHSV01000136.1 GCA_003221655.1 Candidatus Rokuibacteriota bacterium | reverse complement strand
AGTTCGAGAAGACCTATGGCATTCCGATCGTGCAGCTCGCCGGGGGTACCGAGACGGGCTTCATGTGCGGCAATTCTCCGAGCCACCGCAAGCTCGGCTCCATCGGCCGGCCGACGCTCAACATGCGCGTGCGCATCCTCGACGATGCGGGCCACGAGCTGCCGGCCGGCCAGGAGGGCGAGATGGTCGTCAGCGGCCGGCAGCTGGCCTCGGCCTATTGGCAGGGACCGGACAAGCTCGTGCCGATTCCCCAGGACGGCTTCCGGAACGGCGACCTCGCCAGGCGCGACGACGAGGGTTACGTTTACATCACCGGTCGCAAGAAGGACATCATCATCAAGGGCGGCGTCAACATCGCCTCGCTCGAGATCACGAACTGCCTGCTCGAGCACCCTGACGTCGCCGACGCCGGTACGCTCGGCGTGCGCGACGACATTTACGGCGAGGTCCCGGTGGGGTTCGTGGCGCTCCGGCCCGGACGGCGCCCGCGGGAAGCATCACTGCTCGAGCACTGCGGCGCCAAGCTCGTGGCCTTCAAGGTGCCGGCGGCCGTCGTCGTCGTCGACGCCGTCCCGAAGAACGCCAACGGCAAGATCGACCGCGACGCGCTGGCGGCGATCTGGCAGCAGGCCCGACGATGACCGCACGTCGCCAGGAGGGATCGATGGCGTCAATCACCGCCGCGAGCTGGCGGGCACTGGTCGCGTCCTTCCTCGGCTGGATGTTCGACGGCTACGAGACGTACGCGCTGATCCTCGTCGCGGCGGTCGCGCTGCGCCAGCTCCTGGCGCCGGACCAGCTTGCCAATCTTCCCATCTACATCGGAGGCCTCCTGGCCGTCACCCTTGTTGGATGGGCGACCGGAGGGATCATCGCCGGAATCCTCGCGGACTACATCGGTCGCAAGCGCATGCTGATGCTCTCGATTCTCTGGTATGCGCTCTTCACGGGGCTGACGGCCTTTGCCGGCGGTTACGCGAGCCTCTTGATCCTGCGCTTCCTGACGGGGCTCGGGCTGGGCGCCGAGTGGGGACCCGGCACGGCCATCTTGGGCGAATCCTGGCCGGCAAAGTCGCGGGGCCGCGCCGCCAGCGTGCTCCAGTCGGCGATCGGCTTCGGCCTCCTGATCGCCTCCGGCGTGTGGCTGTTCGTCGCGCCCCTCGGTCCGGCCGCCTGGCGTTACATGTTCCTGATCGGTGTGCTGCCCGCGCTCTCGGTGCTGTGGATCCGAACGAGCGTGCAGGATCCCGATCTCTGGATCGCCGCCCGCGAGCGGCGACGCCAGGCGCGCGAGCGCGTGGCCAGCGGGTGGGCGGTCCGTCCGGAAGATCGCGCGCTGGCGGGATTCACGGTGAAGCAGATTCTCGCAGCTCCTGACCTCCGACGACGCCTCCTGCTCCTCCTGATGCTATCGCTCAGCACGATCGTCGCGTGGTGGGCGGTCTCGACGTGGATCCCGTTCTACGCGGGCCAGGTCGCCGCCAGGGCGGGCGGCAATGCTCAGCGAGCGGCCGCGCTGGCCGGGCTCTACTACAACGTCGGCGGCATCCTCGGGTACTTCGTGTTCGGCGTGCTCGCCGACGCCTGGGGGCGGAAGCCCACGATGGTGCTCTACTACGCAGGGGCCGTCGTCCTCGTGCTGGTGCTGTTCCGGGCGGTGCAGGACCCTTCCGTCTTTCTCGTCGTGGCCGCCGTGAATGGCTTCTTCACGCTCGGCCAGTTCGCGTGGATGCCCGTGTATTTGCCGGAGCTGTTTCCGACGGCCGTACGAGGCTCGGCGATCTCCCTGGTCTTCGACGTCACCCGCTACCTCGCGGCGGCGGGACCGCTCCTGGCCGGCTGGCTGATCGTGAACCTGGGCGGCGTGAGCGCTGCGGCGTCCATCATCGGGCTCGCCTACATCATCGGGCTCGTCGTGACGCCGTTCGCAGCGCCGGAGACCAAGGGCCGCCCTCTGCCCGCCTGACGCCGGCCCGTCAGCTCGGGATACAGGCGGTGACCGTGATCTCGACCAGGAGCTCGGGTGAGTTCAGCATCGCCGACACGGTGGTCCGGGCCGGCTTGTTGGTCGGGAAATACTTCGCGTACTCCTCGTTGTAGGCCGGCACGTCCTCCCGCCGGGTCACGTGCGTGGTCACCGTCAGCACGTTGTCCAGGGAGGTCCCGGCGGCCCCCAGAATCAGCTTGATCCGTTCCAGCACGTTGCGGGTCTGCTCCCGGATGTCCTTGCCCACTTCACCCGTGACCGGGTGCCGGCCGGTTTGGCCGGAGACGAAGACCAGGTTGCCGAACTTGGTGGCCGCGGACAGGTTGGGGTTGGGCGCGGCGGGATTGACCTGGACGATCTCTTTCTTCGGCATGTCGTCTCCTGCGCGGCCGGCTAGCCCTGCCGCACCTTCGGAAATACTTCCTCGGCCAGCATGTGCAGCTCGTCGAGCGCCAGGCTCTGCGGCATCCCGGGCCACTGCACGCTCATGATCAGATGGTTGATCCCGGTCGCCCGGTTCAGCGCGAGCATCTGCTCGGCGACCTCGTCGGGCGATCCGAGCAGAAAGCGGTCGCGGATCAGATCGTCGAAGCCCGCGCCGAGGTCGTTGTCGCCCTCGGGCATCGCCCGGTCCTGGCCCCACTGGTGATACGCCTCGTATTTCGCGGCCAGGTACGGCGCGCACAGCCGGATCGCCTCCCGCCGCGACGCGGCCACGAAGACCTCGCGGCGAGCCGGGAACTCCTCGGGGAACGGCTTGTCGTGCGCGTCCAGCGCGCGCTTGTAGACCTCCACTTGCCGTACGATCGTGTCGATCCGGTTGTGCGGGTTGACGTACCATGCATCGCCCAGCCGCGCGGCTCGGCGGATCGCAGCATCGGCATTGGCCCCGATCCAGATGGGCGGATGCGGCTTCTGCACGGGCTTCGTCGAGGCCGAGGCGCCCAGCAGCGTGAAGTGCGAGCCGACCATGTCCACCACGTCCTCGGTCCAGAGTCTCCGGACGGCCTCCAGGTTCTCCTCGAAGCGCTTCACCCGCTCCTTCAGGGTGGTGCCGAACGCGAGGAACTCGACGTCGCGGTAGCCGAGCGCCACGCCGAAGATGACCTTCCCGCCGCTCATCACGTCGACCGTCGCGATCTGCTCGGCGATGTCCAGCGGCTTGTGGAGCGAGAGCAAGATCAGCCCGAAGTTGATGCGCAGGTCCGGCGCCTCCGCCATGACCCGGCAGAGGAAAGGAAGCTGCTGCAGGCCCTGCCACGGCGCGCTGCTGTAATGCATGCCCTTGGTGAGGGAGGCGTAGCCGAGCGCGTTGGCCAGTCGCGTCTGCTCCAGCTGTTCCCGGAAGCGCGCCTGCAGGTCGTCGCCCTGCGGGAACTGCGCCCGCAGCATCAAGCCGAACTGCATCATCAGCCGGCCCGCTCGGGCTCCCAGCCCCACGGATGGGGACCCCATTCCGGCTCGAACACCCGGCCGCGCTTCACGGTCAGCACCGGGACCACGGTCTTGTCGATCTTCAGCGGGTCCCGCAGCGTGTCGTAGACCACCCACCGGCCCTCGCGGACGTCCAGCACCGAGATGTCGGCCTGGCGTCCGACCGCGAGGCTGCCGAGCCGGCCGTCTTCGCCGATCGCCCGCGCCGGATTCACCGTGCACGCCGCGACGACCTGCTCGAGCGTGAAGCCCATCCCGAGGAAGCGCGCCATGATCTCCACCATGCTGTGCACGGTGTTGAGCCGACCCGGAATGGTCAGGTCGGTGCTGATGCAGTGCGGGATCAGCCCCTGATCGAGCACGCGGCGGCCCACGTTGAAGCCGAAGTTCATGCGGCCGTGGGCCGTGTCGAGCCACACGCCGCGACCGGCGAGCTCCTTGGCCTCCGGCACGAGCTTACCGTTGGCGTCGAGGACGCCGCCGGGATTGGCGGTGAACAGATGCGTCACGATGTCTCCCGGCTCGAGCAGCGGGAGCAGCTCGCGGATCACGTTGGGGTCGTACCGCTTGGTCGTGTCGCCGATGTGGACCATGAGCGGCAGTCCGCTCTCGCGCGCCGCGCGCTTGGCCAGGCGGGGCATCTCCATCCCGAAGATCTCCAGCGCGGGCGAGACCATGCGCGCCTTGATCCCCTTGATGAGGCCCTTGTGCTCCCTGGCCACCCGTAGCGTGCTCTCGAGGTCGATGCTGCTCTCGGCGATGATGTCCGGGTTCGTGGCGAGCCCGGTCTGGCAGATATGCAGCAGGGGAATGACCTCGGTCTCGCACCTGGGCAGGATATGGCGCGGAAACGCGCTGAAGGTCGCGCACCCCGCGCTGCCCGCGTCCACGACCGTCGTGACACCGGCGTGGACCCCCGCGATGTCGGGATGGACACCATTGGCCGCCACGCCGTCGAACACGTGGGTATGGAGATCGATGAGCCCGGCCGTCACGGTCTTACCCGGAACGTGAATGACGCGCCGGGCCTCCGACGCGGGGATGTTCGCGGCTACGCCGGCGATCTTCCCGTCTTGCACCGCGACGTCGAACGTCGCGCGCATGTTTTGCGCCGGGTCGATCACCGTGCCGCCCTTCAGCAGTAGGTCGTACATGAGGGAGCCTCCTCCCGTCAGCGCTCGGTTGCCCGGAGAGTACACGCTTCGGCTTGACCCTTTCAAGCCGCGTTTGCTATACGTGCAGCCCATCCCAACGGCTGGAGACGGAAGCCATGATGCGGAGCACGCACCGGATTCTCACCACGCATGCCGGCAGCTTGCCGCGGCCGGACGATGTTCGTGCGCTGGTCACGGCCAAGGCCGGCGGGCAGCCCGCTCGATACCGACATCAATCCGTATCGACGGTCCGGCTCAGCGGCGCCCGCGTGCGGGCGCCCGCTGGAGCCGGTGGTTAGCGTGAAGGTCGTCAACCTTCCAGCTGGCAGCGCGACGCCAGTTGGCCCACAACTCCTTGTCGAGCCCAGCCAACGCCTTAGACCT
>QHSV01000135.1 GCA_003221655.1 Candidatus Rokuibacteriota bacterium | reverse complement strand
TGCTAACCCGATGATCCTCGTTCGACTTGCATGTGTTAAGTACGCCGCCAGCGTTCGCTCTGAGCCAGGATCAAACTCGCCAAGTAAAGCGATGAACCTGGTCCTCAAGCTCGAACGTGTTACTGCGATTTAGCGTGCAGTCACTCGGCCGAGCGCAAGGTACTCGAATAGAACGGATGGTGCTCACACCTTTTCGGTGAGCCAGTAGCATATCCAGCTTTCAAAGAGCACGACGGTCAGCTTGGAAGGTGACCGGGTCTACTTCCGAGCGCCCCACGTCCCCGTGAGGCAACGCCTGACTATACGGATCGACCCCGGGGTTGTCAAGTTCTTAACCATCGCCTTCGAGGAGGACGCGCTTGAAGCGCCGCTTCCCCACCTGGATGAGATAGCCCTGCCCCGGCGCCAGGGTCTCCTCAACACTGGTGACGCGCCGACGATCGATCTCGACCGCGCCCTGCTGGATCATCCGACGGGCGTCAGAGCTCGACGAGACGAAGCCGGCCTCCTTCAGTACCAACCACACCGGCCAGGACGAGCCACGGCGCGGCACGGCCTTGCCCGGCGTCGCCCCAACACCGCGCGGCAACACGATCTCTTCGACGTCCGAGGGCTCGTCGCGCTGCTGATGCACGCGAACGAAGTGCGCCTCGGCCGACTGCGCCGCGCCCTCGTCGTGATACTGAGCGGTGATGACACGGGCGAGGCGCTTCTTGGCGTCCATTGGATGCCCAGACCGGAGGGCAGCGATCTCCGCCTCTGGGACGCGCGTGAGCAGGTCGAAGTAGCGCCACATCATCTTGTCCGAGACCGACATCAGCTTGCCGAAGATGTCTTCCGGCTTCTCATTGATGCCGACATAGTTTCCGTAACTCTTGGACATTTTCTGCACGCCGTCGAGCCCTTCGAGAAGCGGGACAGTCAGTGAGATCTGCGGCTCCTGCCCATGAGCACGTTGCAGGTCGCGTCCGACCAGCAGGTTGAACGTCTGGTCGGTCCCGCCCAGCTCGACATCGGCGTTCAGCGCCACCGAATCGTAGGCCTGGGCGATCGGATAGAGGAATTCGTGGAGGCTGATCGGACGCTCGGCGGCGTACCGCGCGGCGAAATCCTCGCGCTGGAGCATTCGCGCCACAGTGAGGTTCGCCGTCTCGCGGATGACCCCCTCGAAGGTTAGGGGCGCGAGCCACGTCGAATTGAACTCGACGCGAGCGTGCGACATGTCGATCACCTTGCCGAGCTGCGCACGGTACGTGTCCGCGTTCGCGCGGATTTCATCCCGGGTGAGCGGCTTACGCGTCTCCGAGCGGCCGGTCGGATCGCCGATCATGCCCGTAAAATCACCGATGATCACGATCGCCTGGTGGCCCAGATCCTGAAAATCCCGTAGCTTTCTCAAGACCACCGTGTGACCCAGATGAAGATCCGGCGCGGTCGGATCAAGTCCCAGCTTGATGTTCAGCGGTGTGTGGGCGCGCCGCGATCGCTCGAGCTTCTGCGCGAGCTCGGCCTCGACGATGATGTCGGCGGCACCGCGCCTGATGACCCGGAGCTGCTCGTCGACCAGGGGGAACTCCACGAGGCTCAAAGCACCGGCGTTGTATCACACCTCGGCCTCACGGCAGTGGGCGTCGCCGCACTCTGGACCTTCACGATCCTCCCGCGCTCACTCCCCTCGGTCACCGCGCTCGAGACGCTGCAGCCCATCCAGGGCACGAAGATCTACGACGACAACGACGAGCCGATGACCGAGCTCCACGTGGAGCGGCGCATCCTGGTGCCGCTGGCCCAGATCCCCCAATCGCTCCGGGACGCGATCCTGGCCACGGAGGATCGGCGCTTCTACTCGCACTGGGGTATCGATCCGATCGGCGTAGCTCGCGCCGTCATCCAGAACTACCGGCGCGGGCGCATCGTCGAGGGCGGCAGCACCATCACCCAGCAGCTCACCAAGGTCCTTTTCCTCACACCGGACAAGAGCCTCGAGCGGAAGCTGAAAGAGGCGGTGTTGGCGCTGGAGCTAGAGCGCCGTTACTCCAAGGATCGGATTCTTGAGATGTACTTGAACCAGGTGTACTTCGGCCATGGCTCGTACGGCGTCGAGGCGGCGGCGCGGACATATTTCGGCAAGTCGGTCTCCGAGCTGAGCGTGCGTGAGTCTGCGCTGATCGCCGGCCTGCCGCGGGCGCCCTCGAACTATTCGCCGTTCGATCGCGGCGAGGCGGCGAAGCGCCGGCGCGAGGTCGTGCTCCGTCGGATGGTCGACTACGGCGCCCTCAAGGACGAGGAAGCCAAGCGCCTGGCGAAGACCGATCTCGGCTTGATCCCACCGGAGCGACGGCGCACGACCGGCCAATACTTCGTCGACTACGTCCAGCAGACGCTTGAGGCGAAGTACGGTCCGGATCTGGTCCTCAAGGGCGGCCTCAACGTCTACACGACGCTGAACCCCATCATGCAGCTCGCCGCCGAGCAGTCGCTCCGCGACGGGCTGAAGGCGCTCCAGGGTCGCTCGACCCAGGCCCGACCCGGCGAGTTCCCCGAGGGAGCCGTGGTGACGGTCGAGCCCCAGACCGGCTACGTGAAGACGATGGTCGGAGGATCTGACTTCCTTCGCAGCGAGTTCAACCGGGCGGTGCAGGCCAAGCGGCAGCCCGGCTCCGCCTTCAAGCCCTTCATCTACATCGCGGCGATCGAGGCGGGGTTCACACCGGCCTCGCAGATCGAGGACTCTCCGGTCTCCTACGCCGTCGGTGGAAAGAATGGGCAAACCTGGAAGCCAGAGAACTACGATCGCAAGTTCCGCGGGTCCACGACCCTTCAGCAGGCGATCGAGGAGTCCGTGAACGTCGTGACCGTCAAGCTCCAGGAGCGGATCGGCCTCGCCAAGACGATCCAGGTCGCGCGCCGTCTCGGGATCGCGAGCCCCCTCGACATCAACCTGAGCTTGGCGCTCGGCACGTCGGACCTCTCCCTCCTGGAGCTGACCTCCGCCTATGGCACACTCGCCAACCAGGGCGTCTGGATGCCGCCGGTCACGATCCGCTACGTGACCGACGCGCAAGGAAAGCTGCTCGAGGAGCACGTACCGGAGGGCAGAGAGTCGCTGGCGCCGGAGACCGCTTACGTGATCACGCACATGCTCCGCGGCGTTGTGGAGCGCGGCACCGGCCAGGCCGCGAAGGCTCTGGGACGCCCGGTGGCCGCAAAGACCGGGACGACCAACGATTACTCCAACGCCTGGTTCATCGGGTTCACGCCACGGCTTGCGACCGGCGTGTGGGTCGGCTACGACCGGCCGCGAAGCCTCGGGCGCGACGAAACAGGATCCCGAGTAGCGGTGCCCATCTGGGTCGGGTACATGGGCAAGGTGCTCGGCGACAGCCCAAAGGAAGACTTTCCCGTCCCGGATCGGGTCGTCTCGATGTTGGTCGACGAGGATCCGTCGGGAGAGTGCCTGCGCCCCGTACCGATGGCGTTCGTCAAGGGGACTGAATCAGGCGTGGTGTGCAACGCCGTAGGGCAGCCGCGAGCTCAGCCGGCAACTCCGGCTCCTACGCCGTCTCAGCCCTCGACGCCGACACCCACACTGACACCAGCTCCCGTGCCCGCGCCGGCGCCGTTCGTCCCCCCGGGCCCGGTCCCCCAGAGCCAGACGCCCTAGCCTCGGGCCGGTGGGTACCGCTCCGCGAGCTGAGACCACGACGCGCCGTCGAAAAGCTCACGGAACACCGTCACCAACTCCGCGATGGGCACGCGGATCTGCTCCATCGAATCCCGCTCCCGGATCGTGACCCGCCGGTCGCCCGACTCGCCGCGCTCACTGTCCCCGACCGTCTGAACGTCCACCGTGACGCAGTAGGGTGTGCCTACCTCATCTTGCCGGCGATAGAGCCGGCCGATGGCCGCCGTGTCGTCGTAGACCACGCGCCAATGCTGCGCGAGATCGGTGCGGATGGTCTGCGCGGCACCAACGATGTCGTCGCGTTTCTTGAGAAGCGGAAGCACGGCGATCTTGAGCGGCGCCAGCTCCGGGTGGAACCGAAGCACCACACGTTTTTCCCCGCGCACTTCTTCCTCACGGTAGGCATCGGCCATGAAGGCGAGGAGCGCACGGTCCACGCCGGCAGCGGGCTCGACGACGTAAGGGACCACGTGTTCCTTCCGCTCCTCATCGAAATACGTGAGCGATTTACCGCTCCACTTCGCGTGCTGCCTGAGATCGAAGTCGGTGCGGTTGGCGATGCCCATCAGCTCGCTCCAGCCGATAGGGAAATTGTACTCGACGTCGACGGTGCGCTTGGCGTAGTGCGCCAGCTCGTCGCGGTCGTGCTCTCGGAGTCTCAGATTCTCAGCACGGAGGCCGTAGCGCCCGAACCACGCCATGCAGTCCTGGATCCAGCGGTCGTGCCAGTACTCGTCGGCCGGCCGACCCTCCACTCGCTCGTTCGGATTGACGAAGTACTCGATCTCCATCTGCTCGAACTCGCGCGTGCGGAAGATGAAGTTGCCGGGCGTGATCTCGTTCCGGAAGGACCGCCCGGCCTGGGCGATGCCGAACGGCAGTTTGAGCCGCATCGACTGCAGGACGTTGTCGAAGTTGACGAACATCGCCTGGGCGGTCTCGGGGCGGAGATACGTGAGCGCGGCGTCGTCCTCGACGGGACCCATGAATGTCTTGAACATCAGATTGAACTGGCGGGGCGCGGTCAACTCGCCCTTGCCGCACTCCGGGCACAGCGTCCGGCGCTGTCCGCAATGGCCACAGGGCTCGCCGGCCGGTATCGTGAACTTGTTGCCCTTGGTGGCGGGACAGTAGTGGACCCACGAGACGGCGTCCACGTGGTCGGCGCGAAACCGCCGCCTGCATTCCCGACAGTCGACCATGGGATCAGTGAAGCGGTCCAGGTGGCCGCTCGCCTTCCACACCGTGGGATGCATGAGGATGGACGCGTCGATTCCGACCATGTCGGCTCGGGTCTGCACGAAGTCTCGCCACCACACCCGTTTGATGTTGTTCTTGAGCTCCACGCCCAGCGGGCCGTAGTCCCAGCACGAGCCCGTACCGCCGTAGATCTCACTCGACTGGAAGACGAAGCCGCGTCGCTTCGAGAGGGACACCAGCACGTCCATATTCATGGGCGCGCCTCGGCCGGCGGGGTCCCAGCCCCGCGACGCCCCGGGGCTCGCACCGCCATGTTCATACTCGCCTCCGGGGCGGCGGCAGCGTGTTCCCCGGACGCTGACAACAGTCGCCGAAGCTCGCGTTGGAACTTGGTCGCCCGCGGCGGGTGGCCGATGAGGCGTGAGACCTGCGCCTCAAGCAGGACGGCGAGCTCTGCCTCGGCCCTGCCGAGAGGCAGGGCCAGCGCCTCCTCCCAGGACAGTCCTCGATGTACCGCACTCCGAAGCAGATCGCCACCCGCGCCGGCTTTCGAGAACCCTCGAGGGCACGAAGACCGCGGACCAGGAGGCCGAAGAGGGCGACGTGACGGTCGCGCTCCGCGGTCAGTCGCGCCACACACTCAACGATCCACGCCGCCTGCGCCAGCCGCTCCAGGTCCTCGCGCACACGCTGGAAGGGGTGAGTGATGTCGAAGTGGTCGACGCGGACCAGCTCGCTCCGGCCCGCGTCGAAAAACACGAGCTCGCCGAGCGTGCAGAGCTCCAGCGCGCTCCCAAACCGTGAGCGCATCCGCCGGGCCGCCTTCGCCACGCCTCGGATCTTGCCGAAATCGCGCGAGTAGAAGGTGACGAGCCGGTCGCTTTCGCCGAGAGGAAACGACCCGATCACAACCGCCGCGGACTTTCCGAGCGCCATCAGGACGTCAGCCGAAATCCGAACTCGCGGAGCGCCCGCTCGTCTCGGCGCCAGTGCCGGCGCACCTCCACCGTCGACTGGAGGAACACCTTGATCCCGAAAAACGACTCGAGGTCGTGCCGGGCCGCTGTGCCGATCCGCTTCAGCATGGCCCCGCCCTTGCCGATGAGGATCCCTTTCTGCGACTCCTGCTCGACGAAAACGGTCGCCCTGACGTACAGGCACGCGGGATGTTCGCGTTCCGTGAGCTCCTCGACCCGGACCGCGACGGCGTACGGCACCTCCTCGCGCGTCAGGTGAAAGACCTTCTCGCGGATCATTTCCGCGACGTAGAACGTCTCGGGCTGGTCGCTCGTCGCATCCGCCGGGAAGAACGGCGGATGCTCGGGCAGCCTCCGAACGATCATCTCCAGGAGCCGGTCGCAATACGTTCCTTCCGTCGCTGAGATCGGGACGATCTCGACGAACGGGTGACCTCGCTGCCAGGTTTCGATGATCGGCAGGATCCGGCTCTTGGGCCGCACACGATCGACCTTGTTCAGCACGCAAAAGACCGGCCCCGAGTACGCCCGAAGCGGTTCGAGGACGATCGCGTCCGGATCGTCGCTCCCTGAGGCGTCGACCACGAGACAAACCAAGTCGACGTCCTCGACGGCGCGCCGCGCTGTTTTCAGCATGAAATCGCCCAGCATGCCGGCGGCCGGGCGAAGCCCGGGTGTGTCGACAAAAACGACCTGCGCGCCGGCGAGGTTCTTGATGCCGGTGATGCGGTTCCGCGTCGTCTGTGGCCGCGGCGACACGATCGAAAGCTTCTCGCCGACGAGACGGTTCAAGAGCGTCGATTTCCCTGCGTTGGGACGCCCGATGAGCGACACGAAGCCGGCCCGGCTGGTCATTGTAGCGGGGTCCGTGAGGCCGGCTCCGACCGAGGGTGGCCTGAGGCAGCTGCGACCCGGCTCCGCATCGCGCGTTTCATTCGTTGCGAGTCGGCGTGGACCGAGGGTGGCCCGAGCCAGACACGGGAGGCGGCGTTTTCAGGAGTCCCTGCCAGAGCCGCGGGGGTAGCCGGCGGCGTCCGGCCGAGAGGATCTCCCGCTCGCGCTCGTGCATGAGACCCGCCTCGACGGGATCGCGATCATCGTAGCCGACCAGATGCAGCACACCGTGCGTGACGAGCAGGTCCAGCTCGATCGCGAGCGGTACCTTGAGTCGGTTCGCCTGACGCCGCGCGGTCTCGCCTGAGATGACGATCTGACCGACGAGGGGACTCGGCAGGTCCGGCGTCGCGAGTGGGAACGCCAGCACGTCCGTGCGCCGACCGACGCCGCGGTGCCGGCGGTTGAGCCGTCGGATCGCCGCGTCGTCGACGATGACCACGTCGACGTCGCCTGCCGCGCGCCCGAGAGCGGCGAGGGCCCACTCGGCGGTCCGCGCGAGCCGCGCCGGTGACACGGCAACCCGACGCTGGCAATTCGCGACCGCTGCAGCCATCAGGACGGGGCGGGCGTCGATTCGCGCTCGCCCTTGCGGGCGTCGTGGGCATCGTAAGCGCGGACGATGGCCGACACGAGCTGGTGTCGCACCACGTCGCCGTCGTCGAAATAGACGAAACGGATCCCCGGAACGCCGCGCAGTACCGACTGGACCTCGATGAGTCCCGAGCCGCGCGACGCTGGCAGGTCCACCTGGGTCACGTCGCCGGTGATCACCATCTTCGAGTTGAACCCGAGGCGCGTCAGGAACATCTTCATCTGCTCCGCGGTGCTGTTCTGGGCCTCGTCGAGGATGATGAACGAATCGTTCAGCGTGCGGCCACGCATGTACGCGAGCGGGGCGATCTCGATCGCCCCCTTCTCCATGAAGCTCGTCACCCGCTCCGTCTCGAGCATGTCATAGAGGGCATCGTAGAGCGGCCGCAGGTAGGGGTGAATCTTCTCGTACAGGTCGCCGGGAAGAAATCCCAGCCGTTCCCCCGCCTCGACCGCCGGCCGCGTCAGCACGATCCGCGCGACCTCGCGCTTCATGAGCGCGGCGACCGCCATCGCGACGGCCAGGAACGACTTACCGGTCCCGGCGGGGCCGATAGCGAACACCATGTCATGGCCGCGAATCGCGTCGACGTATCGCTTCTGGTTGACCGATTTCGGCGCGACCCATTTCTTGCGCGACGGCACGGCGATGGCGTCCGCGAACACCGTCTTGAGATCGGCCTGCTCGTCGTCCGAGAGCATGCGGAGCGCCGCCCGGACCTCGCCCGCGCGCAGCGGAGTCCCGGTCCGGACCAGCTCCGCGAGCTGGACCAGCGCGCGCTCGGCCTTCTTCACCTGACGCTCGTCTCCCTTCAGCATGATGTCGTGGCCACGGGCGACGATGCGGATGTCGAGCTCCGTCTCCAGCGTGCGGAGATGATCGTCGTTGCGCCCGAGGAGTGGGAGCATGTCGAGGTCGGGGGCCAATGAGATCCGGCGGGTGATGGCAGTGGTTTCACTCAACGCTTAAGATTCCCTTCCCGAGTCTACACTCGGCAAATCGAGCTTGATGTGGAGTTCCTTCAGCCGTTCCGGCGGCACCGGCCCGGGCGCCTGCATCACCAAATCCTGCGCCTGCTGGTTCATGGGAAACGCGATCACCTCACGGATATTCGTCTCGCCGGCGAGCAGCATCACGATCCGATCGATGCCGGGCGCCGAGCCGCCGTGGGGCGGCGCGCCGTACTTAAAGGCGTTGAGCATTCCCCCGAAGCGGGCCTCGACCTCGTCCCGGCTGTAGCCGGCGATCGCGAACGCCTTGTACATGATGTCCGGGCGGTGATTGCGGATCGCCCCGCTCGACAGCTCGACGCCGTTGCAGACGATGTCGTACTGATAGGCCTTGATCGTCAGCGGGTCGGACCGCTCGAGGGCGTCGAGCCCGCCCTGCGGCATCGAGAACGGGTTATGGCTGAACTCGATCCGCTTGGTGTCCTCGTTCAGCTCGTACATCGGAAAGTCCGTCACCCAGCAGAACCGGAACGCATTGCGCTCGACGAGCCCAAGGTCCTCACCGAGTCGTGCCCGCACGCGCCCGGCCAGCCCCTCGGCCGCCGGCGGCCGATCGCAGACGAAGAAGAGCGCGTCGCCCTCACGGCCACCGGTCGCGGCGACGAGCCGTGCGAGCCGGTCCGCGTCGACGAACTTCGCGATCGGCCCCTTCGCGCCCCCGTCGGCCAGAACGACATAGCCCAGCCCCGGCGCCCCCTGCTCACGCGCCCACTGCCCGAGCTTGTCGAAGAAGCTCCGCGGCTGGCCCGACGCGCCAGGAGCCGGCACCGCCCGGACGACGGCGCCGGCGGCGATCGCCGTCGCAAACGCCGCGAAGCTCGAGTCCCGGAAGACGTCCGTGACGTCTGCGATCAGCAGCGGGTTGCGGAGGTCCGGCTTGTCGGTGCCGTACGTCGCCATCGCCTCGGCGAAGGGAATGCGGGGGAACGGCGCCGGCGTCACTGTGGCGCCGCCGGCGAACTCCTCGAACACGCCGTGCAGGACCGGTTCGATCGCCGCGAAGACGTCCTCCTGCGTGACGAACGACATCTCGAAGTCGAGCTGATAGAACTCTCCCGGAGATCGGTCGGCACGGCCGTCCTCGTCGCGAAAGCAGGGCGCGATCTGGAAGTAGCGATCGAACCCCGCGGTCATCAGCAGCTGCTTGAACTGCTGCGGCGCCTGCGGCAGCGCGTAGAACTTCCCCGGGTGCACCCGGCTCGGCACTAGGTAGTCCCTGGCCCCTTCCGGCGAGCTCGAGGTCAGGATCGGCGTCTGGAACTCGCTGAAGCCCGCCTCGATCATTCGCCGGCGAATCGACGCGATGACGCGGCTACGGAGCACGATGTTCCCGTGGAGCTTCTCGCGCCGCAGGTCGAGGAAGCGGTAACGCAGGCGCGTTTCCTCGGGGAACTCGGCGTCGCTGTTGACCTGGAGCGGCAGCGGCTCCGCCGACGACTGCACCGAGAGCGCGTCGACCGACAGCTCGACCTCGCCCGTCGCCAGCCTCGGATTGACCGCGCCCGGCGCCCGTGGCACGACCTTCCCGGCCACCGTGATCACGCTCTCGAGACGCAGCGCTTCGGCGGTCTTGAACAGCGGGCTCGAGCCGTCGAGCACGCACTGCGTGATTCCGTAGTGGTCCCGGACGTCCAGGAACAACAGGTTGCCGTGGTCGCGCTTCCGGTGGAGCCAGCCGGACAGCCGCACCATGTGGCCGATGTGCTCGCGCCGTAGCTCGCCGCACGTGTGGGTGCGAAAGCTATGCATCGGCGCCGCCCCCACTCGCGGCTCGTCGAGCGAGCGGCTTGACGTCCGGCGGCGCCTGACCGGCCCGAAACACCGCGTACGAGCCGAATCCCTCTCCCATCAGGTCGTCGAGCTGCTTGGCGAGATTCTTCCGTTTCAGGGTCAGCGAGACGACCCGATCTCGGCTCCGCAGACGCCCCGCGGCCGAGGCGACCTCGCTCAGCGGGTCGTCTCGGCCGAACAAGAACGCGACCCGGTCACGCTCCGGTCCCGCGACGCCGCTTCGCTCCTCGAGGATCGAGACGACGCGTTCGAATCCGATCGAGAAGCCACACGCCGGGACGTCCTGGCCGATCAGCCGACC
>QHSV01000134.1 GCA_003221655.1 Candidatus Rokuibacteriota bacterium | reverse complement strand
GGTCGCAGGCGCCCCTGCATCTCCGGATTCCCGTTCACGATCACTTCTCCGAGGAACTGTAGCAACGGAGTGGCACCGTCCCGGGACGGTGTGGTCTCGGCGAGCTCCGGCGTCTCGTCGATGAAACGCGTGGTGCACTCGCCCGACGCGAACGCCGGATGCGCGATCACGTGCTCGAGAAACTCGAGGTTGGACGCGACCCCCTGAACTCGCGACTCGCCGAGGGCGCGAGCCATCCGTCCAATCGCCTCTCCCGGCGAGTCGCCCCAGGCGGTGATCTTCATGAGCAGGGAGTCGTAGAACGGGGAGACGACCGCCCCCGTATGCGCGCTCCCGGCGTCGATGCGGATCCCGAAGCCCGCCGGGCTCTGGCAGACGGAGAGCCGCCCATGGGACGGCGCAAAACCGCGCGCCGGGTCCTCGGTCGTCACGCGGCATTGGAGCGCGTGCCCGCAGAGCGCGATCGCGTCCTGGGACGGCACCCCCGAGGCGGGGTCGCCGATCCGTGCGCCGGCGGCAATGCGGAGCTGCGCCTTGACGATATCGATCCCGGTGACTTCCTCGGTGACGGTGTGCTCGACTTGCAGGCGCGGATTGACTTCGATGAAGTAGAACTCCTGCGTGTCGGTGTCCAGGAGGAATTCCACGCTCCCCGCGTGCGTGAAGTGCGCGGCGCGCGCCAGCGTCAGCGCCGTCTGGCAGAGCTTCCGGCGCTGTCCCTCGGTCAGAAACGGCGCCGGCGCCCGCTCGATCATCTTCTGATGGCGCCGCTGGACGGAGCAATCCCGCTCGAACAAATGCACCAGATTGCCGTGGAGATCGCCCAGGATCTGGACTTCAACGTGGCGCGCCCGCCGCACCAGCTTCTCGACGTACACCTCGTCGTTGCCGAACGCGGCCCCGGCTTCGCGTCGCGAGGCCTCGACGAGCGCCGGAAGCTCCCGTGCCGACTCGACCACGCGCATGCCGCGGCCGCCGCCGCCCCAACTGGCCTTGAGCATGAGCGGGTAGCCGAGACCCTTTGCGAGGTCCTTGACCCGCTCGCGGTCGCGCGGCAGCGGCCCGGTCGCCGGCAAGACGGGCACGCCCGCGGCCAGCGCCAGGGCCCGCGCCGCGACCTTGTGGCCCAGCGTGCGCAACACTTCCGGTTCCGGGCCGATGAAGACGATGCCGGCCCGCGCGCACGCGGCCGCGAGCTCGGGGCTCTCGGCGAGAAACCCGTAGCCGGGATGAATGGCATCCGCGCGCGCCTGGCGCGCCACCCGGACGATATCGTCCACGTCGAGATAGGCCTCGATCGGCGTGCGGCCGGCGGCTACGAGATAGCTCTCATCGGCGGTGAAGCGATGGCGTGCACCGCGATCCGCTTCGGAGAAAATGGCGACCGTGCGCGTGTCGAGCTCCTGCGCGGCGCGCATGACGCGGATGGCGATCTCGCCGCGGTTGGCGACGAGCAGGCGGCTGATCCGGTGCTGCACGATGGCTACGCCAGCGCGACCAGCATCTTGAGACCCAGCGCACCAATGACGATGGCGAAGATCCTCTTGAGCGAGCGCTCCGAAGTGCGGTGCGCCAACCGCGCGCCGAAGGGGGCGAGCACGATGCTGCCCACGGTAAATCCGATCAGGGCCGGCACGTAGATGTAGCCCATGCTCTGTGCCGGGAGGCCCGCGGTCCCCCAGCCATTCACGAGGTAGCCGATCGACCCGACCACGGCGATCGGGAAGCCGACGGCCGACGCCGTGCCGATGGCCATGTGAAAGGGCACGTTACAGAAGACCAGAAACGGAATGGTCAGGGTGGCGCCGCCCATCGCCGCGAGCGCCGAGCAGACGCCGATCACGGTCCCGGCGATGAAGATACCCGCCGGCCCCGGCAGTCGGCGTGTCGGCTTCGGCTTCCAGTTGAAGAGCATGCTCGAGGCCATGTAGAGGACGAACACCACGAAGATCACCGCCAGCGGAAAGGTCGGAATGTGCCGGGCCAGCAGGGTGCCGAGGCCCGTCCCCACGACGATCCCCGGGATCAGCCGCCACAGCACACCCCAGTTGACCGCCCCGTGCCGGTTGTGGGCGCGCAGGCTCGACATCGACGTGAAGATGACGGTCGCCATGGCCGTCCCGAGGGCGACGTGCAGCATGTGCTCGCGCGGAAAGCCTTGAGCCGCGAAGACCATCGTCGTCAGAGGTACTTGAATGCCCCCCCCGCCCATGCCGAGCATGCCGGCGAAAAAGCCGATGAAGGCACCGATGGCCACGTAGACGAACAACCACTGGTCCATGCTCTCTCCTCGGCCGGCGTGCTCGGCGACAAGCGACGAACCCGAGGGACCGACGAATTCTCTTGCCCCGCGAGTGGGTGCTCGCGACCTTCGCCCACCCGAGAACCGGAATCAATGTCCAGGGCTGCTGAACTTGTGTCGCGGACTGCTCAGCTGGCCGATCGTCGGTAGGTGCTCGGCGGGTTTCCCGTGATCCGTTGGAAGACGTGGGCGAGGTGCGAGGTGTCGGCGAACCCCAGCCGCGCGGCGATGGACTCGAGCTTCTCGTCCGTGTGCGCCAGGAGATCCTGAGCGATCGTGACCCGGACGCGGGTGAGATAGTCGCGCACGCTCATGCCGATCTCCGAGCGAAAGAGATGGGCCAGGTGACTGCTGGAGATGTCGATCATTTCCGCTATGCCGTCGACCGTCAGGTCCGCTTCGAAATGACTGCTGAGGTAATCAATCGTGCGACTCACAGATTCCCCGAGCTGCGGCCAGGGCCCACTCAGGCTGCCGCCCGGCGGGAGCA
This sequence comes from Candidatus Rokuibacteriota bacterium, assembly GCA_003221655.1. Taxonomy (GTDB): domain Bacteria; phylum Methylomirabilota; class Methylomirabilia; order Rokubacteriales; family CSP1-6; genus AR31. Next base: position 1,936 of record QHSV01000134.1, on the reverse strand, counting down.
ACTCGCCGATCCGGCTCACCAGATCTCCGGAGCTGACGGGCGCCCGCAGGACGCCGCGGATGTTCAGTGTTTCCCAGACGGGCGCGGTGCCCAGATAGGGATCGTCGCTCAGGACGAGCACCGGGCAAGCGGGCAACTGGGCGTTCAGGGCTCCGAGAAAGCGCCCCGCCTCACCCGCGGAGCCCCCGACGTTCAGCACCACACAGGTCGGCCGGAATCGGAGCATGCGGTTCAGCCCGTCGACGAAGGCGGCGGTCGTCTCCACGCTGGTCGCGCGGGCGAGCGTCACGGCGAGCGAGGCGCGCCAGCCCGGGTCGCCGCCCACGAGGAGGAGGCGGTGCGTCCGGAGTCGCTGCGCCTCGCGGCCGGGCCGGTCCCGATCCACGGACGCGCTGAGCCGACTCGCGTGCTGCTCGAGCGCCCGGCGAATCGCGGCCCGCAGCTCCTCCTCCTGGAATGGTTTCGTGAGGTAGTCCGACGCGCCGAGCTTCATGGCCGCGACCGTGGTCCGGACGGTCTTGACGCCGGTCATCATGATGACCGGAAGGTCCGGCTCCAGCGCTTTGAGCTCTTGCAAGATCTCGAGCCCATCGACGTCGGGCATGAGGATGTCGAGGAGGACGAGATCAACGCGCTCTGAGCGCACCATGCTGAGCGCGGTCCGTCCGTGCGCCGCTTCCACCACTGCATATTCCTCGTCGAGGATGAGGTGTAGGGCGTCGCGAAGTCCGTCGTCATCGTCGACGATGAGCACAACGGGACGATTCCGCGGGAGCTCGAGAGGAGACAAGGGCCCAGAGGCCACTGAAGATCTCCCGGGGTGTCGTTGCACGCCCCGAGCCTGCCACGGAACACCGCAGTCACATGCAGAAATTCAGCAGCCCTGGACATTGACTGGGATGTCTTAGTCTCCGACTGTGGGCCGGCGGGTGACCTGACGGACGGCGTCCCCTCACTCGACGGCCGTGAGATTCAGAACGGAGAAGAACGTGGAGAGGTACGTCGCCATGATCAGACCGGGACTGCCCGTGTTGCTCGGCCTCATCGCCGCCACGCTCGTGCTCGTGTCCGAGCCGGGGACGGCGCAGGAAACGATCCGCATCGGCATCGGCCACCAGAGCCTGTGCACGGACACCTACTCGGGCGGCATCACCGTCAAACAGCTCGGGCTCCTCGAGAAGCACCTACCGCGCACGGGAAGGTACGCCGGCGCGAAGTACGACATCGTCTGGGAGGACTACACTTCGGGGCCGCCCATCACGAGCCAGATGCTGGCCGGCAAGCTCGACATCGGGGTGATGGGTGACTACCCGCTTCTCGTGAACATCGCCCGCTTCCAGGAGACCAACAGCCTTCGCTCGGTCATCGTTTCCATGACCGGTTACAACATGCACGGCTCCGGCAACTCCATCGTGGTGCCGGCCGAGGCGCCGATCCACAAGTTCGAGGAGCTCCGGGGCAAGAAGGTCTCGGTGCCGTTCGGCTCCGCGGCCCACGGCATGCTCCTCAAGGCGCTGGTCGACCGCGGGCTCACTCCGGACTTCTTCACCATGATCAATCAGAGCCCGCCCATCGGCGCCACCAGCATCCAGGAGAAGAAGATCGACGCCCACGCGGACTTCTGTCCGTGGGGCGAGTTGATGGAGTTCAAGGGCTTCGCGCGGAAGATCTTCGACGGCAGCCAGACGTCGGTCGCCTACCTGCACGGTCCCGTGATCCGCAAGGACTTCCTCGGAAAGCACCCCGAGATCGTCGTCGCCTACCTCAAGGCCGTCGTCGAGGCTAACGAGTGGATCACGAAGAACCCCGAGGAGGCGACCACCAAGCAGGAGCAGTGGACGTCCATTCCCAAGGAGGTGCTCTACCTCTACTTCGGGCGCGGCGGCTTCCTCACGCTGGACGCCACCATCAAGCCGAAGTGGGTGGAGGTGCTCAA
>QHSV01000112.1 GCA_003221655.1 Candidatus Rokuibacteriota bacterium | reverse complement strand
GCGTCTGCTCGTGCTCCTCCACGACCTTGTGGCGCTCGAGCTGGGTCAAGCGCTGGAGCCGCATGTCGAGGATCGCACGGGCCTGGATCTCGGAGAGCTCGAGCCGCGCCATCAGCGCCGCCCGGGCGGCGTCGGGGCTCTCGGCCTGCCGGATGAGTCGGATCACCAGGTCGAGCTGCTCGACGGCCTTGCGCAGCCCCGCCAGCACGTGGGCTCGCTCCTCCGCCCGGGCCAGGTCATAGCGCGTCCGCCGGGTGACGATCTCGCGGCGGAAGCGGACGAACGCCTCCAGCATCTCCCTGAGGTTGACGACCTGCGGCCGTCGCTCGACCAGGGCGAGCATGATGATGCCGAAGGTCGTCTGCATCTGGGTGTGCTTGTAGAGCTGGTTCATCACGATCTGCGGGATCTCTCCGCGTCCGAGCTCGAGCACGACTCGAATGCCTTCGCGATTCGACTCGTCGCGGATCTCGGAGATGCCGGCCACCTTCTTGTCGGCCGAGAGCTCCGAGATCTTCTCGATGAGGCTCGCCTTGTTCACCTGGTACGGCAGCTCGGTGATGATGATGGCTTCGCGCCCGCCCCGCATCTTCTCGGCGTGCGCCTTCGCCCGCAGCGTGATCATGCCGCGGCCGGTCGTGTAGGCCTCGCGGATGCCCGCCGCGCCGTAGATGTAGCCGCGAGTCGGGAAGTCCGGGCCCTTGACGACCTTCAGCAGCTGCTCGATCGTCGTCCCGGGGTCGTCGACCAGCATCACGAGCGCGTCGACGACCTCCGTGAGGTTGTGCGGCGGGATGTTCGTGGCCATGCCCACGGCGATCCCCGCCGACCCGTTGACCAGGAGATTGGGGATCCGCGTCGGCAGGACGACCGGCTCCCGCTCGGACTCGTCGAAGTTCGGAACGAAGTCGACGGTGTCCCGGTCGATGTCGGCGAGCATCTCGTGCGCGATCTTGGCCAGACGCGCTTCCGTGTAGCGCATCGCCGCCGGCGGGTCGCCGTCGACCGACCCATAGTTCCCCTGCCCGTCGACCAGCGGATAGCGGAGCGAGAACTCCTGCACCATGCGGACGAGCGCCTCGTAGATCGGCGCGTCGCCGTGCGGATGATACTTGCCCATGCAGTCGCCGATGACGCGGGCCGCCTTCTTGTAGGCGCGGTTCCAGTTGAGCCCCAGCCCCTGCATCGTGTACAGGACGCGCCGGTGGACGGGCTTGAGACCGTCGCGGATGTCCGGTAGCGCGCGCCCGACGATGACGGACATGGCGTAGTCCAGATAGGACTTCCGCATTTCTTCTTCGATGGGGACCGGGATCAGGCGCTCATTCGGCATGTCAGGCTCGTCAGCGGGCGAGCGGAGCCCCGCGGGCCTGTCTCAGGCGACCCGCGGGCGTCCCGGCCTCGCCCACAGTTAAATTAAATATCGAGGTTCGCGGCGTCCAGGGCGTACTTCTCGATGAATTCTCGGCGCGGCTCGACGGCATCTCCCATGAGCACCGTGAACATCTGGTCGGCGCCGACGGCGTCCTCCATCGTGACCTTGAGGAGCGTCCGCGACTCGGCGTTCATCGTGGTGTCCGCGAGCTCCTCCGCGTTCATCTCGCCGAGACCTTTGTACCGCTGGAACGACGCGCCCGCCTTCGCGTGCTCGAGGGCCACCCGATGAAGCGCGTCGAGGGACGCCACGGCCGTCTCCCGCTCGCCCTCGATGATCGCGGTCGGGCCCTTGGCCGCCGGCGCGACCTTTTCCCACAGCTCGCCGAGGCTCGCGTAGTCGGGCGACTTGAAGAGGTCGGTGCTGAACGAGAGCGGGGGCGGGCCCGCGATCGTCACGGTGTGCCCCTCGTTCCCCTCGCCGGCCTGGACGCCGACATCGTACCCGTCGACCGCCGCGGCCGCGCGCACGATCGCCTCCGCGATTTCGGCGTGGCCGATCCCCCGCTTGGTGCCCCGGAACTTCGTGCGCAACAGCTCGTTCAGCACCGGACCCGGCACGCCGCGCTTGGTGAACTTCGTGACGAGGGTCCTGACCTCCGACACCGCCCGGAGCAGCTCGCGAAGCGGCTCGCCGGTGATCGGGGTCTTGGTCCCCGGCACCTTCACGCCCGCGTCCTCGACCCAGGAGGTGAGGAAGAACTCCTCGAACTCGCGGTCGGACATCAGGTACTTCTCGACTTTCCCCTTCTTGACCTTGAACAGCGGCGGCTGGGCGATGTAGAGGTAGCCCGCCTCGATGACCGGCACCATGTGCCGGAAGAAGAAGGTCAAGAGCAACGTGCGGATGTGCGCTCCGTCCACGTCGGCGTCGGTCATGAGGATGACCTTGTGATACCTGAGCTTCGCGACGTCGAACTCGTCGGGGCCGATCCCGGTCCCGAGCGCGGAGATGAGCAGGCGAATTTCATTGTGGGACAGGACCTTGTCGTAGCGCGCCTTCTCCGCGTTGATGATCTTGCCGCGGAGCGGGAGGACGGCCTGGGTGCGCCGATCCCGTCCCTCTTTCGCCGAGCCACCCGCCGAAGCTCCCTCGACCAGGAAGAGCTCTCGGTACTGTGGATCGCGCTCCGAGCACTCGGCGAGCTTCGCGGCGAGTCCCTCGTCGTCCACGCCCCTCTTGCGGGTCAGCTCACGCGCCTTGCGGGCGGCCTCCCGCGCCTGGGCGGCTCGCACGCACTTGTCGACGATCTTCCGCGCCGTCGTCGGGTCTTCCTCGAAGGCCTCGGCGAGCTTGTCATTGACGACCTGCTGGACCAGGCCCTTGATGTCGCTGTTGCCGAGCTTGGCCTTGGTCTGCCCTTCGAACTGCGGCTCCGGTAACCGGACCGAGACCACCGCCGTGAGTCCTTCCCGGACGTCGTCGCCGGTGATGCCGCTCTTGAAGTTCTTGAGGAAGCCGTTGGCCAGCGCGTAGTTCGAAAGCGTACTCGTCAGCGCCGCCCGGAACCCGGTCAGATGCGTGCCGCCCTCACGGGTGTTGATGTTGTTCGCGAACGAGAAGACGCTCTCCTGGTATCCGTCGTTGTACTGGAGCGCCACCTCGACCTCGGTATCGCCTTTCTTGCCTACGAAGAACAGCACCTTGGGGTGTAGCGGGGTCTTGTTCTGGTTCAGGTGCTTGATGAACTCGATGATGCCGCCCTTGTACAGGAACGTGTGCGAGCGCCCGTCGCGCTCGTCCTCGATGACGATCTTCAGGCCGCGGTTCAGGAACGCCAGCTCGCGCAGACGGTTGCTGAGTGTGTCGAACGAGAACGTCGTCTCCTCGAAGATCTTGGCGTCCGGCTTGAAGCGGATGATCGTCCCGGTCTTCTTCGTCGCTCCGGTCGCCGTGAGCGGGCCGGTGGAGACGCCGTGCTCGTAGCGCTGCGTCCACTCCTTGCCGTCGCGGCGGATCTCGACCTCCAGCCACTCGCTGAGCGCGTTCACGACGGAGATGCCGACGCCGTGCAGGCCGCCGGACACCTTGTACGCGGAGTGCTCGAACTTTCCGCCGGCGTGCAGGACCGTCAGGACGACCTCGGCCGCCGACTTTCCGCTCTCCTTGTGGATGTCGACCGGAATACCGCGGCCGTTGTCGCCGACCGAGCAGGTACCGTCGGAGTGCAGGATGACCTTGATGCTGTCGCAGTAGCCGGCGAGCGCCTCGTCGACAGAGTTGTCCACCGCCTCGTACACGAGGTGATGCAGCCCGTACGCGCCCGTGTCGCCGATGTACATCGCGGGGCGCTTGCGGACCGCCTCGAGCCCCTCGAGGATCTTGATATCGCTCGCGGTGTAGGTTTCGGCGCTCATGCCGGGGTCACGCTCCCGCCATTGACCTGAAACACCGCCGCGCCATCCACCGTCGGAGCGTCGGGCGTCGTGAGGAACACCTGCTCGGCGGACTGGATCTCACGGAGGACATGCTCGCGCACGACGGGGTCCAGCTCCGAGAGCGCATCGTCGAGCAGAAGGACCGGGGCGGTGCCCGCCGCCTCGCTCACCGGTAGCATCTCGGCCAGACGCAGGGCGAGCGCGGTGAGCCGCTGCTGGCCACGAGAGCCGAAGGCGCGAGCATCGACCCCGTCGATCTCGATCGCGAGGTCGTCCCGGTGCGGGCCCACGACCGTTTGCCCCCGCCGGGTCTCCTCACGCTGACTGCGCTCGAGGGCTGCCAGGAGCGCCGCGGGCTCCGCGGCTTCGCCGAGCGCGGTCCGGTACCTGATCTCGACCTTGGACTGCGCCGCCGAGAGGGCGGCATACACGCGCGCGAGCTCGGTCTGTAGCGCGGCCACCGCCTTTCGACGCCGACCGAGTAGCTCCATGCCGACCGTCGCAAACTGCTCGTTCCACGGCCCGAGCCGTTCTGCCAGGCCGGCGTCGTGCGGGCGCGACTGGAGGAGCCGATTCCGGCGCGCGAGGACCTGGCGGAACCGAAGGAGCGTCGGAATGTGATTCGGGTAGAGCCGCCCCGCGAACCCGTCGATGAAGTTACGGCGTGCCGATGGTCCGCCATTGACGATTTCGAGGTCTTGCCATCCGAACGCGATTGCGCGCGCCCACTCCGGGGCCGGCTCCCCGGTGGTCTGCCAGGTTCCATCCTCGAGCCTGGTCAGCGCGCGGCGCAGTGTTCGCCGCGTCTCGCCGCGAAGGACCTCACCGGTGAGCGTCGTCGTCTCCGTCCCCCAGCGCGGGATTTCGGCGATTCGGGAGGTCCGGAAGGACCGCCCCGTGATGAGGAGTCCGAGCGCTTCGAGGAGGTTGGTTTTGCCCTGGGCGTTAGGCCCGGTGACGACGTTTAGGCGGGGCGCCGGACGCCATGAGAGGGTGCGATAATTTCGAAATTCCAACAACTGAGCGCACCCTATCCACACCCTCGTAAGCTCCTGTTTTACAATGCGAAAATAGCATCTAGATCCGCATCGGCATTATAACACAGCAGTACCCTTCGTCCTCGACGCTTTTAATCACCCCGGGGCTCTGAGCATCCTTGATCTCGAACATGACTTGATCCTTGTCGAGGGCGGCCATGGCCTCCAGCAGGTAGCGTGAATTGAAGCCGATCACCATCTCCTCGCCGGCGTACTCGACCTCGAGTATTTCCTCGGCCTCCCCCAATTCCTGGCTCGAGGCCGTCATCTTCAATGAACCCGGGCTGAGCGCGAGTTTCACCGGCTTGTTACGCTCCTCAGCCATGACCGCGACGCGACGCAACGCCGCCGTGAGCGAACTGCGCGGGGCCGCGAGCCTTCCAGGTTGCGTTCGAGGAATGACGGCGTCGTAGTTGGGGAACTGTCCCTCGATCAGGCGAGCGGTCATCACGAAATTCGGCATCTGCAGGACAAACTGATTTTCGGTGATCGCGATCTGGACCTCCTCACCCGCTCCGAGGACGCGCATGATCTCGGTGACGGCTTTCCGTGGCACGATGCCGGTCGCGGTGGGGATGACGTTGCCCAGGCTGCGGGTGGAGAGGGCCAGACGATGTCCGTCCGTCGCCACCATCCGCACGTCCTTTCCCTGGAACGCAAAGAGCACACCATTGAGCGCGTACCGCGTTTCGTCGTGGGACACCGCGAAGCTCGTCTGGGTGAGCATCTCGCGCAAGATCTTGGCCTCGAGGGTCACCCACGATTGCGGCGATGCGGGAACCACCGGCGGAAAATCATCGGGGGCCAGGCCGACCAGTCGGTAAGTCGCACCACCGCACCGCAAACTCACCGTCACGTTTTCCGTCACCTTGAGCGCGACCGCGGCAGCCGCCAACTCCTTCACGATTTCGGCGAGCTTTCTCGCCGACACCGTGATCGCTCCCTTCCCTCCGACCTTCGCCGGCACCGAGACGCGCGCACCGACCTCGAGATCCGTCGCGGTCATGCGCACGCTCTCGCCCTCCGCCTCGAGCAAGACGTTGGCGAGGATCGGAAGCGTCTGGCGCGGCTCCACGATGTTCTGCACCATCTGGAGGCCTTTGAGGAACGCGTCACGATCGATCACTACTTCCATGAGGTTCTCCAGTTTGTTTGAGTAGAAAAGAAAGACAACAGCGTAGTCGTAGAAACCGTCAAGCGGTGTGGACCGGGAGGATCACCCAGAAATGACGGTGGCGTCGCTAGTTCGTCGGCAGGGAGGGCGGGGATAAGCGTGTGGAGATCGTGGCGAGAGGCGTGGATCAAAGGTTGATGCTCTGGATAAGGCCGTCGATCGTCTTGTGCAGTTTGGGGTCTTCCTGCATGAGCGTCTGGATCTTGTCCACCGCGTGCAGGACCGTGGTGTGGTCCTTTCCGCCGAAGGCCCGGCCGATATCCGAGAGCGACGCGTGGGTCATCTGGCGAGCGAGGTACATGGCGACCTGTCGCGGGAAGGCGATGGCCCTGGTCCGGTTCTTGGCCTTGAGGTCCGAGAGCTTGAGGCCGAAGAAGTCGCCGACCCGCCGCTGGATGTGGTCGATCGTGATGATCTTCTCTTCCTCGCCCCAGAGCTCTCCGAGGACCTCCTGCGCGAGGTCGACGCTCATCTCGCGACTGGTCAGGGCGCAGAACGCGATCATCCGGGTGAGCGAGCCCTCCAGCTCGCGGATGTTCGACTTGATCCGGCTCGCGATGAGATAGGCGACATCGTCGGCGAGCCCGACGCGCTCGAGCGCGGCCTTCTTCTTGAGGATGGCCACGCGCGTCTCGAAATCCGGCGGCTGGAGATCCGCGATCAGGCCCCACTCGAAGCGCGAGCGCAAGCGCTCCTCGATCTCCGGAATGTCCTTCGGGGAGGTGTCGCTCGAGACGATGATCTGCTTCCGCGATTCGTAGAGATCGTTGAACGTGTGGAAGAACTCCTCCTGGGTCCGCTCCTTGCCCGAGATGAACTGGATGTCGTCGATCAGGAGGAGATCGATCGTGCGGTAGCGAGCGCGGAACTCCGCGGTCCGGTCGTAGCGGATCGCGTTGATGAGCTCGTTCGTGAACCGCTCGGAGGAGAGATACGCGACGGACATCCCCGGGAAGAGGCGCGCGCTCTGGTGCCCGACGGCGTGCAGGAGGTGCGTCTTCCCGAGTCCGACGCCGCCGTAGATGAAGAGCGGGTTGTACGCTCGCGAGGGAAGCTCGGCGACCGCCTGGCATGCCGCCTGCGCGAACTGGTTCGAGGAACCCACGACAAACGCGTCGAACGTGTAGCGCGGGTTAAGCCCGTCGACGGTACCGCCGCCGTGCCCGCGCTCCAGACGCGGCGTGGGCGCCGCCTCGGCGGGTGCCCCATCGGAATCGACGGTGAGCGTGATGCGTGGATGGCCGCCGAGACACTCGCGGGCCGCTTGGTGGAGGGCGTCGAGGTAGTTCTGAGCTAGCCAGTCGCGTGAGAACTTGTTCGGGGCGCCGATTCGCAGGTGGTCGCCCTCGACGGCAGCGAGTCGGCACGGCCGAACCCAGTTGTCGAGGACCGGCGTGGGGAGCGTCCGAGCCAGGGAATCGAGGAGTCGCGCCCAAAGGTCATCCAACACGGGAGTCCCTCACTTACGCACAGAGTTATCCACACGTGTGGATAGCTCCAGCATCTTGCTCGATCGGAGTACGCGCCGCCACGCGAGCACCTCGGGACACAACTCCTCACACCGGACCGTCGCACGATGAATGGCGGACTTTAGCACGGGCTCAAAGCGAGTCGCAAGGGTCTTCGCAACGCGACGGAAGGTTGACTCGTCTCGAGGCGATGTCTACACTGGGTCGGTTCGACGATCCTCAAGGGGAGCACGGTTCATGAAGCGGACGTTTCAGCCGAATGTGCGCCGGCGGAAGAAAACCCACGGCTTCCGCAAGCGGATGAAGACCAAGGGCGGGCGGAAAGTGCTCAAACGTCGGCGCGCGAAGGGGCGGAAACGGCTGACCGTCTGACGGGCCGGTTTCCTCGGCGCGAACGGTTGACCGCCAGCGCTGAATTTCAAGCGCTCTTCCAGCGGGGCAAGCGAATTGACCGGCCGTCCATGATCGTGCTCTGGCGCGCGACGGCGGAGCCGCGGCGGGCGGGCTTCGCCGTGAGTCGGCAGATCCGTGGGGCCGTGCAGCGCAACCGCGCGCGCCGCCGGCTGCGCGAGGCGTACCGGGCGACCCGCGACACCGCGCCGGCGCACACGGCGCTCGTGATCATCGGGAGACCGGGCGCGCTGGGCGAGCCCTTCGCGGCGCTCGCCAGTGAGCTGCGTGGCGCGCTCGCGGCGATTCCGGGCTCGCGGCCGTGACGCGGGTGACGCGCGTCGCGCTCGGCGCGATCACGATCTACCAGCGGCTGGTCTCGCCCCTGCTGCCGAGCGCGTGCCGGTTCGCGCCGACATGTTCAGAGTACGCGCGGATCTCGCTCGAGGAGTATGGCCTCGTGCGCGGCCTCGGGCTTGCGACATGGCGCTTGATGCGCTGCCACCCGTTTCATCCCGGAGGGTACGATCCGCCGCCGGCCCGAGCGCGGCGCGCCTGACGATGGAAAAGAGAGCGATCCTCGCGGCGGTCCTGATGGCGGCGGTGTTCATCGCCTATCAGACCTTTTTCCTCCCGGTGGGTCAGGAGGCTCCCGCCCCGCAGAAGCCGCCCGCACAGACCGTCGCTCCGACGTCCGCGCCCCAGCCGGCGCCCGCCCCGTCGGTGACACCGCCCATGGCGCCGGCGCCTCGCGGGGCGCCGGCCCCCCGGCCCGCCCAGCGCCTTACCACGGTGGAGGCTCCTCTCTATCGTGCGGTCGTGAGCAGCGAGGGCGGGAAGTTCCAGGAGCTGAGTCTCAAGTATCGGGGGGAGAAGCCGGTAGTCATCGTCGGCGACCTGGGGCCGGCTGGGCTACTCGTGTCGTCCGGCCCGAGCGCTCCCGCGGCGCCGGTGCCGATGAGGGTGGGCGCCGAGAGCGTGTCCGTCAAGCCGGGTGGCGCCGAGAGCCTGGTTCTGGCCGGCGAGACCGACGGTCTGCGCGTTCGCCAGACGCTCCGCTTCGATCCGGACAGTTATGTCATCGGCGTCGGCGTCCGCATCGAGAACCCCTCGGCGTCCGCCCGCAAGGTGATGATCGAGCTCCCGTGGGCGTCGCGGATCTCCTGGGCCGGCGTGCCGGAGAAGTTTCCGGGGCAGCACCCGATCGAAATCATCTGGTCCGTCGGGGGAGCCGTCGATCGGGCTCCCCACGCGATGAACCCCACCCTCGAGGGGTTTGTCGAACACGCGCCCAAGCTCGATCGCGAGGGCGACTGGATCGCAATCGGCAGCGTGTGGTATCTCGCCGCGCTCATGCCGAAGACCGGGGGTTTCCATCTCGTTACCTCGGTCGACAAGCCTGAGGTAGTGAAGGACGCGCCGCGGGCGATGCCCGGTCGGGTCACGATCGGCGTGCGGGCGACGCCCGAGATCGCTCCGGGCAGCGCCTGGGAGGGCGAGGTCGCGATCTTTGCCGGGCCAAAGGAGTACCGGTTGCTCGAGGGCCTCCGACTCGAAGAGACCCTGAACTTCGGGGGCTTTCCCATTCCCTGGCACTGGGCGCGAGACTACTCGGTGCCCACGCTGCCGATGCGGTGGATCGGCGTGCCCATCTTGATGCTGATGAACTGGACCTACAAGCACGTGGGCAACTACGGAATCGCGATCATCCTGCTCACGGTGATCTCGAAGGTCCTGTTCTATCCCCTGACCGTCAAGAGCATGCGATCGATGAAGGCGATGCAGGCGCTCCAGCCGCAGGTGAACGCGCTCCGCAGCAAATACCAGAAGGATCCCCAGGTGCTGCAGCGCGAGACGCTCGCGCTCTACCGGAAGTACAAAGTGAATCCGATGGGCGGCTGCCTGCCGATGGTCGCGCAGGTTCCGATCTTCTACGCCCTCTATCTGGCGCTGTCGGTGTCGGTCGAGCTCCAGAACGCGGCGTTTTTGTGCTTCGTACGAGGGCTCTTCGGCGCCGATCTCTGGATCTGCGATCTCGCGGCCCACGATCCGACTTACGTGCTGCCGGTGCTCATGGGCATCACGATGTTCATCCAGCAGAAGCTGACGCCCACGACGGGCGATCCGCGCCAGGCAAAGATGATGCTGTTCATGCCGTTCGTCTTCACCTTCATGTTCCTCAACCTGCCCTCGGGCCTCGTCCTCTACTGGACTGTGTCCAACGTGCTCCAGATCCTGCAGCAGAAGCTCATGGACCGACCCGCGCGCACGCGCGCGACGCGCGAGGCCAAGGACGCCAGCCGGGCCTGAGCCTCCGCGCCCCGACGACACGATCGTTGCCGTCGCGACGGCCATCGGTGAAAGCGCGATCGGGGTGATTCGCGTGAGCGGTCGTGACGCGATTGCGCTCGTGGCTCCCCTGCTCCGGACCGCGATACCCCTCGAGGCGTTTCCGTCTCACCGGGTGCGGCGCGTCGCCATCGTCGACGCGAAGAGCGGCGAGCGCGTTGACGAGGCGCTCTGCACCGTTATGCGCGCGCCGCGTTCGTACACCGCGGAAGACGTGGTCGAGCTCTCGTGTCACGGCTCACCGGCGCTGCTCCGGATGGTCACTCTGTGGATTGTCGCCGGTGGTGCGCGGCTGGCGGCGCCGGGCGAGTTCACCCGACGTGCCTTTCTCAACGGGCGGCTCGACCTCGCCCGGGCCGAGGCGGTTGCCCTGATTATTAGCGCGCGGACCGATCGCTCGGTCGCGCTCGCGGCGCGCGCGCTGGCGGGCGGGTTCTCTGATCAAGTTCGCGCCCTGCACGACGCGCTCATCGACCTCATCGCCGGTCTCGAGGTGACGCTCGACTTCCCGGAGGAACAGGTCGGGCACGACGTCGGGACCGCCCGGGTCACCGTCGCCCGGCTCCGTGCCGATGTCGAGCGCTGGCTGGTGGCCGCCCGCCACGGTCGGGTCGTCCACGATGGGATCACGGTGGCCCTTGTCGGTCCCCCGAACGCCGGCAAATCGAGCCTGTTGAACGCACTGCTCGGGCGGGACCGCGCGATCGTGTCTCCGGTCCCGGGAACCACGCGCGACGTGGTCGAGGGCACGATCGCGATCGCCGGGGTGCCGGTCCGGCTGCTCGACACCGCGGGCCTCGACGTCCCGAGAGACGCGATCGAGGCGGAAGGCATCCGACGCAGTCGCGGAGCGATGGAGGAGAGCGATCTGCTGCTCGTCGTGCTCGACGGGAGCATTCTGCCTGACCAGCGCGTCCTGGCGGAGACGTCGGACCGCGCGCGCGTGATAGTGCGAGCGAAGTGCGATCTAGCCGCTCACCCGGCAGCGGCGGCTCAGTGTGACGCCGTGGCGGTGTCGGCCGTCAGCGGCGCGGGCATCGAGGCGTTACTCGAACGTCTGGGGCAAGAGGTGGCAGACCGCGCCGCGGCGGCCGGCGACGAAGGCGGTATTGTCGCGTCGCTGCGCCAGTTCGAGCTCCTCCACGCCCTCTCCACGTCACTCGCCGCGGGCGAATACGCGCTCGGCGAGGCACCGCTCGAGGCGGCGCTCGTCGATCTGAAAGACTCGCTCAACCACGCGGGCGCCATCCTGGGCGTCGACGTCAGTGATGTGGTTCTCGATCGCATCTTCGCGACGTTTTGCCTGGGCAAGTGAGGCGACCGCTCGAGGCCTTGGCCAAGGGGGCCGCGGCGGTCCTTGCCCGGCCCCTGGAACCGAGCGAGTTGGCCTGCTTCAGGAACTATCTAAATCTATTGATTAAGTGGCAGAAGGTTCACCGGATCGTCGGTTCGGCCGATCCGATGTGGATCGTGGAACATTTGTTCCTCGATAGCCTGCTTTTTCTCACGCTCCTCCCACCTTCTCTCCGAACGCTGGTCGACCTCGGCTCGGGCGCGGGCCTGCCGGGACTCCCGATCAAGATCGTCAGCCGCGAACTCGAGATCACGCTGGTCGAATCGCGCCGGCGTAGAGCGGCGTTTCTCTCGAGCGCAGTACGCGAGCTGAAACTCGAAGGAGCCCATGTCGTGGAGGACAGAATCGAGAATTTGCTCGGTGATCTCGAGGGTCGCTTCCAGGGCGTCGTCATGCGCTGCGCGGGTGATATCGGCGAGTTGATCCCTCTGGCAGCCAGATTGGTCGAGTCGCACGGAGTGGTCGTCGCGGCAGGCCCTCCGCAGCCGAAACCGCTGACGCTTGGCGAGTGGGTAACGGTTCCGGGTGTGAAGCCGGGAACGACTCGCCGGTTCGCGATCTACCGTAGACCCTGAGCCACGACGGCTAGCATGGCCCGACTTGGCGAATCGCGGCCGTGAGGGGCTCACGCGAACCGCTGATCGTCGTTCTGCGTCAGCGGGCGGGCGGCCCGCCCACCAGTCCCGGGTGAGCTGCGAGGCAAACCTCGCAGGAGGCGCAGTCTTGGCCAGTCCGGCATTTACGGAAAAAATTGACGTGGTGGAGCCTATTCGTGGAAGAGTGTTGGCCGTGGAACACCCGTATAGAGCTCAACATAAGTTGATATGATAGTGTGCATCGTGGAACACTTGATCACTATGGACGGCAGCTAGGGGTGGCAAGGGTACTCGCGGTCGTGAATCAAAAGGGTGGCGTGGGCAAAACCACTACCGCCGTGAATCTCGCTGCCGGTCTAGCTCTAGCTGAGCGCCCTACCCTCCTGGTCGACCTCGATCCCCAGGGTAACGCGACGACAGGCCTCGGGGTCCAGAAGGCGGGCCTTCATCCCACGATCTATCACGTCCTCCTGGGGGGCGAGGCAACCGAGAAGGCGATTCGCACTACGTGCGTGGCTGGCTTGAAGCTACTGCCGGCCGACATCGATCTCGTCGGAGCCGAGATCGAACTGGTCGGAGTTGATCGACGCGAGCACCAACTGCGCGCGGTGCTGGAGCCGGTCGCTGCGTCCTACGACTATGTCGTCATCGATTGCCCACCGTCACTGGGTCTCCTGACGATCAACGCTCTGGTGGCGGCCGATCGCGTCCTCGTCCCACTCCAGTGTGAGTTCTACGCGCTCGAGGGGTTGGCCCATCTCCTCAAGAAGACCGTGAGGCTCGTGCGAGAGAAGCTCAACCCGGGTCTCGACGTCCTGGGGATCGTGCTCACGATGTTCGATGGCAGAACGAGCCTCGCGCTCCAGATTCGCGACGAGGTGAACCGGTACTTTCCCGGCCAGGTGTTTGATACCGTCATTCCGCGCAACGTTCGGCTCACGGAAGCGCCAAGCCACGGCAAGCCGGTCATGCTTCACGATCTCAAGTCCAGTGGCTCCGCCGCATACCTCGAACTGACTCGGGAGGTGTTGAACCATGATTACTAAGCGCGGACTCGGCCGTGGGCTTGGAGCGCTGCTATCCGCGGAGCCCGTGGAAGCTGAAGCTCTCGTCGAGGTGCCCATCGACCAGATCGAGGTAAACCCGCATCAACCACGCAAGGTTTTCGATTTCACGGCGTTGGACGAGCTTGCCGCCTCGATAAGATCATCAGGAGTGATCCAGCCAATCATCGTCCGGCGATTCGCCGGCGCCTATCAGCTTATCGCCGGTGAGCGGCGCTGGCGGGCCGCCAGGCAAGCGGGCCTCGATCGGATTCCTGCAATCGTGCGGGAGGCCACGGACGCGCAGAGCATCGAGCTCGCGCTCGTCGAGAACCTGCTGCGCGAGGATTTGAATCCGATTGAGGCGGCGCAGGCTTACCAGAAGCTGCTGGCCGAGTTCGCGTGGACGCAGGAAGAGTTGGCGCAGCGGATCGGAAAGGATCGCACCTCGATTGCGAACTGTCTGCGGCTGTTGCGGCTCCCGGAGGAGATCCAGGCCGACCTGCGCAGCGGTCGACTTACGATGGGCCACGCGCGCGCGCTTCTCGCGCTGACGGGTGTCGCCGAGCAACTCCGCCTGCGGGACGAGATTCTCGCCCATGACTGGTCCGTGCGAACGACGGAGGATTCCATCCGCGCGAAGGAGTCCCTCGCGGAGGCGCACGGGCTGGCCCCGAAGAAAGGTCGGCGGCGGTCGGCGGAGTTGGCGGCGCTCGAGGACGCGCTTCAGCGCGGCCTGATGACGCGGGTGCGGATCATCGGCAGCGAGCGAAAGGGTAAGATTGAAGTGACCTATGCGACGCCGGACGAACTCGAGCGGCTGGCCGAGTTGCTCGGCGCGCAACACTAGCGATCCAATGGCGGAGCGCATCGTCGTCGGCATGAGCGGAGGGGTCGACTCGTCCGTCGCCGCGGCCCTGCTGGTAGCTCAGGGCTGCGACGTCGTCGGGGTCACCATGCGGGTCTGGCCGTGGCAAGAGGCGGCGGAGCCGACCAGGCGGTTCGGGAGCTGCTGCGGCACCGAGGCCGTGGAGGACGCGCGGCAGGTGGCCCGCGCCCTCGGGATCCCGTACTACCTGTTGAATCTCGAGGCAGAATTTAACCAAAAGGTGATTGGCGGGTTCGTCGCCGAATACGGCAGTGGCCGGACACCCGTCCCATGCGTGTCGTGCAATAGTAACCTAAAGTTCGGCTCACTGCTCGGTCGGGCTCGGGCCTGGGACGCCGTGGCCGTCGCCACCGGGCATTACGCGCGGGTCGAGCGCGACCGCGCGACCGGGCGCTATCTGCTCCTCCGGGCGAAGGACACGCGCAAGGACCAGACCGATTTCCTGTGGCCGCTCACGCAGGAGCAGCTGGGCGCCGCGCGGTTTCCCGTCGGTGAGCTGACAAAGGACGAGGTGCGGGAACAGGCGCGCCGCCTCGGGCTGGTCACCGCCGACAAGCCCGAGAGCCAGGACCTCTGCTTTGTGCCGGACGACGACTACCGGGGCTTCCTGCGCCGGCGCGCCCCCGAGATGTTTCGACCCGGCGCGATCGTCGATGGGCGCGGGACCACGCTCGGAGCCCACGGCGGACTGCCGGCCTTCACCGTCGGCCAGAAGCGCGGGCTCGGCCTCGCGACGGGTCGGCCGCTCTACGTCGTCGATCTCGACCCGGCGCGCAACACAGTTAGCGTGGGCGGGGCGGCGGACCTCGAGCGCGGCCGACTCGTGGCGACCGCGGTGAATTTCATCGCGTGCGAGCCGCCGCGGTCGCCGCTGCGTGTCGAGGCCAAGATTCGGCACAGCCACCGCCCCGCCGCCGCGTCCGTGCGCGCGCTGGAAGGCGACAGGGCGGAGGTCATCTTCGACGCCCCGCAGCGCGCCGTCAGTCCCGGTCAGTCCGTGGTCTTCTACAGTGGCGACGTCGTGGTCGGGGGTGGGGTCATCGCGCGGACCGCGCCCGGCTGAGCGCGCGGACGATTGACACCAGACGCGATCGCGTGATAGTTTTCACAAACCTTCGTCGGGCATCTCGAGATCGAGGAGACCTCCGAAATGTGTCAGCGTGAGCGGGACTGGGTCGGCACCGTCGCGCGCCTCGTCGTCCTTTTGGTGCTGCTGGCGCCAGCCGTCGCGAGCGCGGCCAGTGAAGGCGGACACGAGGGCGGCCTCATCAGTCTCGACAAGTCGCTGATCGTCCAGGGCGTCAATTTCCTCATTTTGCTATTTATTCTCCAGCGCCTGCTCTACAAGCCGTTTCTCGC
>QHSV01000111.1 GCA_003221655.1 Candidatus Rokuibacteriota bacterium | reverse complement strand
GCTGATTCTCGGCTACACGTTCCATTCCTGGGAGCTGCTCGGAATGTGGGCCTGGACGCCCGCGTTCGTCGCGGCCGCCTTCGCCGTTTCGGGCGCCGGATCGATCCGCGCCGTGGAGCTGGCCTCCTACGTCTCGGCCTCCTTCCACGTCATGGGGCTCATCGCGTCTTCCTCGATGGGCCGGCTCTCCGACAACCTCGGACGGCGCCTCGTCCTGTTCAGCCTCGCGGCCGCGAGCGCTGCGTGCTCGCTCGCGTTCGGCTGGCTGGTCGGTGGGCCGCTCGCCCTCGTCTTCATCGTCGGGGCGCTCTACGGCTTCGCCGCCCTCGGCGATTCACCCGTGCTCTCCACGGCGCTCACCGAGGCCGTGAGCGCTCCCTACCTCGGCGCCGCGCTCGCGCTCCGGTCGTTCCTCGGCTTCGGCGCCGGCGCCGTCGCGCCGATCGTGTTCGGCCGGGTCCTGGACCTGACCAACGTGCCCGGTCCGACGCCGACGATCTGGGGGTGGGCGTTCGTCACCCTCGGGGCCGGCGGCCTGGCGGCCGCCTACTGCGCCTGGGGACTCGCCCCTGACCGTGTCAGGGCCCTGCGCGCGAAGCCATGGCCGATGTAATGAGCGAGAACGCGAGCCGCGATATGCCACCCCGATTCCGATCAAGCTCATCGAGGACACCGCGCGCGAGCCGATGGCGCGGCGATCGACCTTCCGCGAGGGTGTGCGGCGACACCGAAGGTTTGACACCGTTGTGACGACTCGTGGGTCCGGAGAGTCCACACTGCCGGGGGCAGATCAAGAGTGACAAGAAGCGCGACGGCGCGAGGACCGAGGATATGAAGAAGAATGCGTCATTGCTTCTCATCGCCCTCATGGCGGCGGCAGGATTCGTGGCCAGTCCGGTCGCCGGCCAGGCACTGCGCCTCGGCGCGGCGGCGCCGGACGTGGCGGGGGAACGCTGGATCAACAGCGAGCCCTTGACCACGCCGAGCCTGCGCGGCCGGGTGGTGCTGGTGGAGTTCTGGACCTTCGGCTGAATCAACTGCCGCAACGTGATCCCGCAGTTGCGGGGCTGGTACGAGCGGTACGAGAAGGACGGCTTCACGATCGTCGGCGTGCACAGCCCGGAGTTCTCCTGGGAGAAGCCGTACGAGAAGGTCGTGGAGGCCACGAAGAAGCTCCGGGTCCGTTACCCGATCGTGCAGGACAACGACTTCACGATCTGGAAGCGATGGGGCGTGCGGGCCTGGCCGACGGCGCTCCTGATGGATCGAAGGGGGATCGTCCGCTACCGGCACATCGGCGAGGGCGACTACGACGAGACCGAGGCCATGATCCGGCGGCTTCTCGCGGAGCGGGACTAAGCGCCGAGGTGTGGTCGCCGTCCGCGCGGCGCTCGGCTACGTCTCGATCCGCCAGTGGGAGGCCGCGTCCGAGCTGCTGTACCCTCCACGGCCACGGTTACAAGTTCGCGGCGGTGTGAGATCCTCGTGGGCAGTACGTGCCGCAGCACGACCCGGGGCAGGGGGCCCAGGTGCGAGGCGCGCCTATGGACGAAGGAGACGCCATGCTGATTCGACGCGCACCGCGGTTCACCGCGAGCGAGATCACCGATCCGAAGCTCTACCTGAGCCGGCGCGAGCTGATTTCAGGAAGCTTGGCCACCCTCGTCCTGGGGCCAGGCCAGAGCGAAGGCGCGACTCCTCAGGGGCAGCCTCTCAGCGCGACCCGGAACGCCGCCTTCAGCCTGAGCGAGCCAGCCACGAAGTTCGAGCACGCGACGACGTACAACAACTTCTACGAGTTCGGCGTCAACAAGGACGACCCCTCGCGCCTCGGCGGGACGCTGCGACCGCGGCCCTGGACGGTCCAGGTCGACGGGTTCGTGCACAAGCCGAAGACCTTCGACATCGACGAGCTGATCCGTCTGTTTCCGCTGGAGGAGCGGGTGTACTCGCTTCGCTGTGTGGAGGCGTGGTCGATGGTGATCCCGTGGATCGGGTTCCCGCTCGCCTCGCTCCTCAAACGCGTCGAGCCGACCGGGCAGGGGAAGTTCGTCGAGTTCACGACGCTGCTCGACCCCAGCCAGTTTCCGGCCCAGAAGCCGGGATTCTTCGGGTATTCGTCGCTGGACTGGCCGTACGTCGAGGGGCTCCGGCTGGACGAGGCGACGCACCCGCTCACGCTCCTCACCGTCGGCATGTACGGCAAGGTGCTGCCGAACCAGAACGGCGCGCCCGTGCGCGTCGTGGTGCCGTGGAAGTACGGCTTCAAGAGCGCCAAGTCCATCGTCCGCATCCGTCTGGTGAGCGAGCAGCCGAAGACCTCCTGGGAGAAGGCGGCGGCGCAAGAGTACGGCTTCTACTCGAACGTCAATCCCGCGGTCAGCCATCCGCGCTGGAGCCAGGCGGACGAACGGCGCATCGGCGAGTTTCGCCGGCGGCCCACGCTCCCGTTCAACGGGTACGCCGACCAGGTCGCATCGCTCTACACCGGGATGGACCTGAAGAAGTTCTACTAGGTCGGCAGTGTCGCGCCCGACACGCATCGCGCTCAAGGTGGCGGTGTGGGGTGGGTGTCTCGCTCCGCTGGCGGTTTTGGGCCACCGCGCGTGGACCGACGACCTGGGTGCCAACCCCGTCAGCTTCGTCACCAACACGCTGGGCGACTGGACGCTCCGGATACTTCTCGCGTCGCTGGCGATGACGCCGCTCCGTATCGTGTTCGGTCTCGCGTGGCCGATCACGCTGCGGCGGTTGCTCGGGCTGTTCGCTTTCGTCTATGCGTGCTTGCACTTTTCGGTGTGGATCGTGCTGGACTTCTTCTTCGACTGGCCGCGCATGTGGGCCGACATCGTCAAGCGCCCGTACATCACCGTGGGCATGCTCGCGCTGCTCTCGCTGATCCCGCTGGCCGCCACGTCGACGACCGGAATGATCCGGCGGCTCGGCGCGCGAGCGTGGACGCGCTTGCACCGACTCGTCTACGTGACCGGGGTGTGCGCGGTCCTGCACTATCTGTGGCTCGCGAAGGTCGGGGTGACGGCCCCCTACTGGTACGCGGGGGTGCTCGCCGTCCTGCTCGGCGTCCGCGGGTGGGACCGGGGACGGCGCCTCGTCCGCCGCCGCCGGCGCGCCGCCGTCACCGCGACGTCGGCGCCGGCAGGCTCCTAGGTCAAGAGCCTTTTCATGGCGGGCGCCGCGCCGTAGTATCGGTGGGACCCATGGGCTCCGCCGCCACAGTCTCCGTCAACGGCCGCAACTATCACGCGCCCGACCGTCCGGTCGTCGTCGTCTGCATCGACGGGTCCGAACCCGAGTACTTCGAACGCGGGCTCGCGGCGGGCGCGACGCCCGCCCTCGCGCGCTTCCAGCGGGAGGGCGTGTACCGGCTCGCGCGGTCCGTCGTCCCGAGCTTCACGAACCCGAACAATCTTTCCATTGTCACCGGCGCGCCGCCGGCGGTCCACGGCATCTCCGGCAACTACTTCTACGACCCTTCCACCGGCCAGGAAGTGATGATGAACGATCCGAAGTTCCTGCGCTGCGAGACCATCCTGGCGGCGCTCTCGCACGCCGGAGCCCGGGTGGCGGTCGTCACAGCCAAGGACAAGCTCCGCCGGCTTCTCGGCCACGGGATGCAGGGAATCTGCTTCTCCTCCGAGAAGGCGGACCAGACGACGAAGGACGAGCACGGCATCGAGCGCGCCACCGACCTCGTCACGATGCCGGTCCCGTCGGTCTACAGCGCGGAGCTATCCGAGTACGTCCTGGCGGCCGGGCTCGAGCTTCTCAGGCGACAGCATCCCGACGCGATGTACCTGTCGCTGACCGACTACGTCCAGCACAAGCACGCTCCCGGCGCCTCGGCTGCGACCGCGTTCTACGCGATGCTGGATCGCTACTTCGACGCGTTCGACCGCGCCGGCGCAGTGCTGGGGATCACGGCCGATCACGGCATGAACGCCAAGGCCCATCCGGACGGCACGCCGAAGGTCGTCTATCTCCGTCCGCTCCTCGAGGCCCTGGTCGGGCCTGGACGCGCGCGCGTGATTTTGCCGATCACGGACCCGTACGTCGTGCATCACGGCGCGCTCGGGTCCTTCGCCACGATCTATCTCGACGACGCGGCCCAGGGCCGGGCGGTCGCGTCGCGCCTGGGCGCGACGCCCGGGATCGCCGAGGTCTACGACAACGCGGCGGGTTGCGCCCGGTTCGAGCTGCCGCGAGACCGTGTGGGCGATCTGATCGTCATCGGCGACGCGCACACGGTGCTCGGGAAATCTCCGGCGGAGCACGACCTCTCCCTGCTCGAGGAGCCACTCCGATCGCATGGCGGCGTGTCAGAGCAGACGGTACCCTTCGTCATCAACCGGCCGCTCGCCGACGCCCACGCGCGGCGCCTGGCGCGCGCCGATGATCTGAGGAACTTCGATCTCTTCGATTACGTCCTGAACGGGGTGAATTAGCGTGCGGCGGCCGGATCTTCGAGTTGGGCTCGTCCTTCTCATGCTGGCCGGATGCGCCACCGTCGGCGGGCTTCGTCACGGATCGGCGCCGGCGCCGACGCGCGAAGTGCTCCCGAACGGTGTCGTCTTGATCGTGCAGGAGCACCGGGCGAGCGACGTCGTGGCGCTCCAGCTCTGGATGCGGATGGGCGGGCGGGACGAAGCCGCCGCCGAGCTCGGCCTCGCGCACTACATCGAGCACATGCTGTTCAAGGGGACGCCGACGCGGCCCCCGGGCTCGATCGACACGCTCGTCGAGGGCTTCGGCGGGGCGAGCAACGCGTTCACCTCGTACGACACGACCCACTACGACTTCGTGGTGCCCGCCGCGCACGTGCGCGGGGGCATCGAGCTGCTCGCCGACCTGGCGGTGAACGCGAGCTTTCCGCCCGGCGAGATCGAGAACGAGAAGAAGGTGGTCTTCGAGGAGATGAACCTCATCGAGGACGACCCTGAGAAATTTCTGCTCCGGCGTCTCTACGAGTTGAGCTACTCACCGCACCCTTACGGACGGCCCCTTCTGGGTCGCCGCGAGTTCATCCAGAAACTTACTCGCGATCAGCTCGCCCAGTTCTATCGGAAGCACTTCGTTCCGAAGAACATGGTGCTGGTCGTGGTGGGCGCCGTGGAGCCGGCTCGGGTGCGGCTTCTGGCCGACGCAACCTTCGGCCGCATCGCGGCCGCGCCGCCGGCGCCGCGCGCGGCGCCGGCGGTGCCCGCGCTCGACCGGACGCGGCGGGCTGACGTCGCGCGGGCCGAGAAACAGGCGTATCTGGGTCTGGCGTGGCGCACCGCGCCGACGGGCAACGAGGACCTCTACGCGGTGGATCTGCTCACGTACATCCTCGGCGATTCACCGAGCTCGCGTCTGAACCAGACCGTCCGCGAGCAGCTGCGACTCGTGGCGAACATCGAGGCCGGCTACGGCGCGCTCGAGCAGGGCGGGCTCGTCACCGTGACGGCGCGGCTCGAGCCGGCCGATCTCGAACGAGCCGAGGCGGCGATCCTGGACGTGATCCGAAAGGTGCGCGCCGAGGGCGTGACGGAGGCCGAGCGGCAGCGCGCCCTGATCACCGCGGAGTCGAGCTACGCATTCGATATCGAGACCGCCGAAGGGCTGGCGAAGACCTACGGACAGGCGGAGACGACCTGGACACTCGACAACGAGCTCGCGTATCTCTCGCGGCTCCGTGGAATCACCGGCGCCCAGATCCAGGCGGTCGCGCGGAAGTACTTCGGCGACGACAACTACGCGCGCGTGCGGTTCGTCCCCGAGGGCACGTCGCGATGATCCGCTGGGCTCTCGTTGTCCTGGCCGTCGGAATCTTCGGGGTACCCGCCGACGCGGTGGCGCAGGCGACGCGCGAGCGCCTCGACAACGGGCTCACCGTCCTGGTGCGGGAGAACCCGGTGGCTCCGGTCGTCGCGGTGTCGCTCCTCGTCTCGATGGGCACGCGGTGGGAAGAGCCGTCGAACGCCGGCATCTCGAATTTCGTGCACGCCGTCATGGTCAGAGGGACCGCGAAGCGCAGCGGGGCCGAGCTGGCCGAAGCGATCGCCGCCCTCGGCGGCAAGATCAGCGCGACGGGGGAAATGGACTACTCCGAGATCCGCGCGTCGGCGCTGTCGCGCTTCTGGCGCGAGCTGCTCGGATTCACGGCCGAGCTCGCACTCGAGCCGAAGCTCTCGCCCACAGAGGTCGATGGCGAGCGCGCCTGGCTGGTGGGACGGATCCAGAAGCGCCGCGACAACGCGCCGGCGCGCGCGTTCGACGAGTTCTTCACCGCCCTGTACGGGGCCCACCCGTACGCGCTCCAGGTGCTCGGCACCCCGGAATCGCTCGGTCGGGTCGACCACGCGGCGATCGCCGCGTGGTACCGGCGCTTCTACCGGCCCGAGCGGATGACGCTCGCGGTCAGCGGCCAGCTGGCGGCCGCCGAGGTGTTCGCGGAAGCCCGGCGCCTGTTCGGCCGCCTGGAGCGCGGCGGCCCTGTCACCGAGCCCTCACGGCCTACGCCGGTGAACCCGGGGACGCGCCAGGCCTTCGAGCAGCCCGCGCAGCAGGCGCAGATCCTGGTCGGTGGGATCGCGCCGTCGCTGGACCATCCCGATCACGCGGCGGTCAAGGTCCTGTCGACGATCCTCGGGGGCGGAATGGCCGGTCGCCTGTTCGTCGAGCTGCGCGACAAGCGGGGTCTCGCCTACACGGCCGCGGCCTACTACGATCCCGTGCGCGAGCCGGGAGCGCTGACCCTGTACCTGGGGACTGCGCCCCAGAACGCGATGAAGGCAGAAGAGGCGCTCCTTCAGGAGGTCGAGCGTGTTCGCACCGAGCCGGTCGGCCTCGACGAGCTCGCGCGAGCCAAGGGCTACCTCCTCGGTCGCTACGCGATGGACCGCCGGACGAACGAGCGTCTGGCGTGGTATCTCGCCTTCTACGAGGTCGAGGGTGTCGGCCAGGACTATGCTGAGCGCTATCGCCGGGGTGTGGAGGCGGTGACATCCGGCGACGTGCTTCGCGTCGCCCGGCAGTATCTCGGGACGCTCACGACGGTGGTGCTGCGCCCGCGCTGATCCCTATTCGCTTCGCTGCGCGCGCGCTTCCTCGGCGGCCTTGATCTCGTCCGCGAACATGGCGGAGTTCAGCGGGCAGGGTGGCTTGTTCTCGTCGACGTACTGGCAGTCGCTCTGGTTGCACTGCACGAAATAGCCTTGGGGACGCCCGAACCCCCCCGGTCGACGCAGCCGGATCTGGACGGTTTCGGACACGACGCCGCACCAGAACTCGCGGGCTCGGCTTCGGCTCACGTCATCTCCTCACTCCGGGCACGATCATCGTCGTGCTCGATCCGCACCTTGCTCGACCAACATACGCCAGGAGCCGCGTCGATACAATACGCGAAAATTCCGACGTCCCCACCCGCGACGCGAATTCTGTCGAACGCGCGCCGGGATTCCGCTATATAGATAGTACGAGATTCGCGAGCGTACCCACGCCGTCCACCAGTAAGCGCATTCGAGGGGAGGGCCCTCCGTTCGTCGGCTCGTGATCGGCGTCCTGCGCGGCACCGTCGCTGGGCTAGTGGTCGTGATCGCGGCCCTGGCGCTCAGCGGGTGCGGCACCTTTTCGAGCGCGATCAGGGCGGACTCAGCGCCGATGGCCGCGTCCCCGCTTCCCGTGTCGGCGGGCGCGCACTCCGAGGCGGATCCCGAGCCCGCCACGGTCCTCGCGCCGCGCGATCACGGCGACGCGGCCACAGAGATGGTCGCCGTCCCGGCGCTCGGCGTGGCCGACAGGGGTGACGACGGCGCGACCGAGCCGATGATCGCCCAGACCCCGCCCGCGGGCCCGGAGAAGGTCGAGACCGAAAGCGAGAGCGACGAGGACTACGACCCCTGGGAGAAGTTCAACGAGGCGATGTTCGAGATCAACCGAAACCTCGACCGGTTCGTCTTGAAGCCGGTGGCGCAAGTCTACCGCGTGATCGTGCCCGAGCCGTTCGAGATCCTGATCAACAACGGCTTCGACAACATCGCCGTCGTCCCACGGGCGGTGAACAGCCTGCTCCAGGGGAAGTGGGGCGGGGCGGGTCGAGAGGTCGGGCGCTTTCTGATCAACAGCACGGCCGGCATCGGCGGCCTCTTCGATGCGGCGAAGTACTGGGGGATCGAGAAGAGCCGGGAGGATTTCGGGCAGACACTCGGAGTCTGGGGCCTGGGCCCCGGCCCCTATCTCGTCTTGCCCTTGATGGCGCCGATGACGATCCGCGACGGGATCGGTCGGGGGGTCGACGCGCTGATGAATCCCCTCTCCTACTTTGTGCCGTTCATCTGGACCGGGCTCGCCATGAAGCTCGGGGAAGTGGTCAACGATCGCGCGCTGAACCTCGATCTGTTCCAGGGCCTGGAGGAGAGCGTCGTCGATCTCTACAGCGCCGTCCGCAACGGCTACCTCCGGCGGCGGGAGCAGATGATCAAGGAGTAGCGTGAGGGGGCGTGGCATCCTCCTCGGGTTCGCCGTCGCGCTGGCCGCGTCGGGCGGTCTCGTCGGGATCGCGTTCACGTTCGGAGCCCGGCTCGCCCCGGCCGTCGCCAGCACTCGCGACGTCAAATCGGGCGAGGCTCTCTACCTCCGGTACTGCGCCGTCTGCCACGGCGACGCCGGGCGTGGCGATGGGGCGTCGGCCACCGGATTCGCCACAAAACCAGCCGACCTGACGGACGGCCGCCTGATGAACGCGCTGCCCGACGAGTTCCTGGTCAATATCATCCTGCGCGGAGGGCCGGCCGAAGGGTTGTCACCCGGGATGCCGCCGTTCGCCGACTTTCTGAGCGAGAGCCAGACTCGCCAGCTGATCCGGTACCTGCGCGCGATCGCCGCGCCACCGTTTCGTCCGGAGATGGCGAAACCGCTCGTGACGTTTCCCAATGCTCCGCGCCAACCGATTCTCTTCAGCCACGTGGTCCACGCGGGGTCGTTCCAGATTTCCTGCCAGTACTGTCACGCCGACGCGCGCCGCTCCGAGTATGCCGGGCTCCCATCGGTCGAACGCTGCATGGGATGCCACAGGATCATCGGCGCTCAGGACAACCCGGAGATCGCCACACTGCACGACTACGCACGACGCGGTCAGCCGATCCCGTGGGCCAGGGTGTTCAAAGTCCCTGAGTTCGCCGTATTTCCCCACAAGCCCCACGTGGGCTTCGAACTCGCCTGCCAGACCTGCCACGGGCCCATCGAGCGGATGCGCGTCGTTGGCGCCGACACCGGGCCGAGCCTGGTGGACGACCTCGTGCGTCTTCTGGGCTTTCGGCCCCCGGCGCGAGCCCTCACGATGGGCTGGTGCGTCGACTGCCACCGCGAGCAGAACGCGACCCGCGGAGCTCACGCGCCGCTCGATTGCGTCAGCTGCCACCACTGACGCCGCCGCCTGGCGGGGCCCAACAAGCACGCCGTCCGAGCTCGCTGTCGGTTGCGCGAGGGCTATCCGGAAATGCGAGCGTCGAAGAGCCGTCGAGAGCGCGGCCCCGCCCGTAGGGGTACAGGCCCGGGAACCTACGCTGGGTGGGAGCCACAGCGGTGGTAAGAAATTGGGCGAACCCTCCTGAAATATCAGCTATTTTAGGTAATATGGACAATATCCTGGTCGTCGACGACGAGCGGAACATCCGTACGCTCTGTTCTCGGGTGCTAGCCGGGGACCAGATAGAAGTCCACGGGGTCGGCACAGGTAAGGAGGGGCTCCAGACTGCCGACGAGGTGAGCCCGGACCTGGTCCTCCTCGACCTCCGTCTCCCGGACATGGATGGCATCGAGGTGCTCCGAGCCCTCAAGGCTCGACACGTCGAGACCGCGGTCATCATCATCACCGGCTTTGGCCAGATCCAGAGCGCGGTGGAGGCGATGAAGGCCGGCGCCACCGACTACCTCGAGAAGCCATTCGAGCACCTCGACAAGCTCAAGCTCGCGGTCGCGCGGGCGCTGGAGGAAGTCCGAGCCCGCCGGGAGATCCAGCGCCTTCACCGGCTTCAGGAGAAGCAGTATCGCGTCGACCAGCTCATCGGGGACTCCGAGGGCACGCGCCGCCTTCGCGAACTCATCAGCAAGCTGGCGCGCAGTGAAGCGGCGACGATCCTGATCCACGGCGAGAGCGGTACCGGCAAAGAGCTGGTCGCCCGGGGTCTCCACTACGAGAGTGCGCGGCGGGACTTTCCCTTCATGGAGGTCAACTGCGCGGCGATCACCGAGACCTTGTTCGAGAGCGAGTTGTTCGGCCACGAAAAGGGCGCATTCACCGACGCCAAGGCCGCCAAGAAGGGGCTGATGGAGCTGGCCGACCGCGGCACGCTGTTCCTCGACGAGGTCAGCGAGATGTCGCTTAACAGCCAGGCGAAGTTTCTCCGGGTCCTGCAAGAGCGCGTGCTCAGGCGCGTGGGCGGGACGCGGGACATCAAGGTGGACCTCCGCATCATCGCCGCGACCAATCGCCCGCTGGAGGCGCGCGTCAAGGACGGGCAGTTCCGCGAGGATCTCTTCTACCGGCTCAACGTGATTCCGATCCACATCCCGCCGCTGCGCGAACGCCGGGATGACATCATGCCGCTCGCTCGGCACTTTGTCCTGGACGCGAACACGCGCTTCCACAAATCCATCAAAGGGTTCACGCCCGACGCCGAGCGGCTGATGGTGAGCTACCAGTGGCCGGGTAACGTGCGGGAAGTCCGGAACCTGATCGAGCGCCTCGTCATCCTGGGAAGCTCGGACGCGATCGAACCGCAGCATCTCCCTGTGCAGTTCGCCGCCCAGGCTCGCCAACCTGTCGTGACTGAGTCGTCGGGCGACGAGCCTCGGACGCTCGCCCAGGTCGAACGCGCGTATATCGCTCAGATCATGCAGCGCGTGGAGTCCAACAAGAGCAAGGCGGCAAAAATCCTGGGTATTTCTCGGCAGACTCTCCGCAAGAAATTGATGGAAGAGTGACCGGCGCGCACAATCCATCGCCACTGGTCAGTTCGTCGCCATCCCGGGCCTTGAGTTCCGAAATATCCCAAGTAGCTGAAATTCAATTCTTTCCGGAAAGCTCGTCGCGAGGTCCGGGCCGACCTTGGAAACTAATCAGCCAACCCAACCCGCAACCGGAAATCTCGATTTTCCATATTTCCCCGCTACTTGTGCCCTTCCATTCCCTTGGTCCCGGGTTTGCTGTATGAGCACGCGAGGTTTGGACCCAAAGGGCTAGGGGAGATGACGATGAGACCGACGTTCAGGAAGCTGGAAGTCAAAGACATCGGCAACTTGGAAAGACTAGTCGCCGAGAACGTAGAAGGCATCGAGCCCGGCCTGAAGATCGTGGATTCGCGATTGCTCCTCGGCCAAGCCGCGATCGACCTTGTCGGGCTCGACGCCAAAGGCTCGCTCGCACTGATCGCACTCGACTTCACCGCGGATGAAGGGCTGCTCCTCAGAGTCATGGATGCCTACTCCTGGTGTCTGGAGTACTCCGACACTCTTCGTCGCCTCTATCCGATGGCGCAGGTCTCGACTTCCAGGCCTCCGCGGATCCTCTTCATCGCAGAGCGGCTGACCGATTCGTTCCTGCGAAGGATCAAGCAGCTCAGCTTCCTCGAGATCGATTGCCTCGAGTTCCGTCATCTCGAGGTGAACGGCGCGTCGGTCGTCTATTTCGATCATGTCGAACGGCTTCGGAAGTCGCCTGTCGAGGCTTCCCAGCCCATGTCCGTCGCCCCGGCCGTGGTACCCGCGGTCGAGGCCTACGTCGAGCCGGCCAAGCCCACGGTCGTTGAGCCCACGGTGGCGCAGGCGGCCGTGGTGGCGCCGATGCGCCTCGAGGCGCCGGTCGCTCAGACCCCGAGCGCCCAAGCTCCCGTCGCTCCGCCGGCCCCGGCCGTCGTATCCGCGCCGGGGGTGCCCGAATGTCAGAGCGTGACGCTCGTCACCGAACCCGCGGCTACGGTGTCGCCATCGCCTGTCGTGGCCGTCTCTGAGCCAGCCGTTGTCGAGCCCGTTCCGGCCCCGGCTGCGCTGCAACTGCAGTCGATCGAGGCCACTGCGTCCCTTGCCGCCGTCGACTCGGGAGCCAATGGACACGGGACCGAATGGGTCGCGGCCTTCGCTCGGCCTGGTGTCGAGCCACACGTCGACGAGGGGGTCGTCACGGCAATCCCAGAGGCTGCGAAGCCGGCGAGCGCTGCGGTCGAGGCGGTTCCAGTCGCTGCTTCGGCCGACGCCGCCCCGCCCGCCGAGCCCGCGCCGATCACCGCGGCTCAGGCGCCAACCCTGCCGGTGTGGGCGAAGCCCCAGGTGCAGGCGAACGGAAACCGGCCCTACTTCTTCGCCCAGGCCACGAAGGGCACATCGCCGGTCGAGGCCCAGACCGCCACGGTGGCGGTGCCTGCCGAGCAGCCCGCGGCGTCCGCGCAGCTGGGCGTGAGCAAGACAGCCGTCGACGACCGCCCGGAGCTCGAGTCGCTGAGCTTCCCGAAAGACGGTCTGTCCCGCCAGTGGCTCGAGTTCCTGAGCCAACTCGGCGCGGCCAAGTAGGGAAATCACGGTGACCACCAAAATCGAAGGCCAGGAGCAGGCGACGGGCGGGGCTCAAATTGAGCGGCTGCGCGTTCTCCTGGTGGACGACAATGCCTCCGTCCTGAGGTTCCTGGCCTCGGCGTTTTCCTCGAACCACTGCCAGGTGACGACGGCATCGACCGCGGAGCAGGCGCTCGAGCAGCTGGGCGACGATCCCTTCGACCTCGTGGTGTCCGACATCAAGATGCCGGGCCTGAGCGGGCTCGATCTGCTCCGTGCGGTCAAAAGCAAGCTGCCGGGCACGCCGGTGGTGCTGATCACTGGAGTGCCCTCCGTCAATTCGGCCGTCTTCGGCCTCCGCCACGGCGCGTACGACTACCTGCCCAAGCCCTTTTCGGTGACCGAGGTGAGAGACCTCATCCACCGGCTCCGGCGGGACCGCGCGGCCGGTAACGGCAACGTCACCTATCCCGCGGGACTGACGGAGGAGCTGGCGAGGAGACAGGCCGGCGTCCAAGCGATCTCGCGGATCGGCGAGGTCGCTCTGCAGGGGCTCGAGCCGAGCGTCTTCGGCGAGAAGGTGCTCGAGTACACGATGCAGAGTTTGCGGTGCGACGGCGCGCTCATGCTGTTGCGGGACCAGGGCGGGAATTTCAACGCGAGCCGGAAGGGCGAGCCCTCGCTGGTCGGCCAGATTCTGGCGCTCCTGCACGCCTCGTTCGGCGACGTCGTCAAGAGCGGCGGCCGCGATGTGTTCGTGCTGACGAAGCGAGATCACAGCTTCGAAGGCCTCGCGGCGCTGGTCCCGGGGGTGGACGACGCGATGGGCATCCTCTGCATCGGACGGAGCGCCGACAACGGCGCCTTCCTGCCGGACGAGAAGGCGCTTCTGCTCGGCTATGCCCAGACCACGGCCGTCGCGCTCCAGAAGATGCTCCTGCGCGAGAATCTCGAACGGAACCTGATCGACACGATCTCGTCGTTCGTCATCGCACTCGAGTCGAAGGACCCGTACCTCAAGGGCCACTCCGCTCGGGTGTCGCTGTACTCCGGAGAGCTCGCGACGGTCATGGGCGTTCCGCCGGCCGAGGTCACCCTGATGAGCCGGGCTGGCATGCTGCACGATCTCGGCAAACTGGCCATCATGGACCACATCCTCCGCAAGCCGCGGCAGCTGACCGAGGAGGAGTTCGAGCTGATCCGTACCCACCCGGTGGTCGGCGACAAGATTCTGAAGCCGATGCGATTCCTCGCGTGCGAGGCCAAAGCGGTGCGCCATCACCACGAGCGGTATGACGGCAAAGGCTACCCGGACGGTCTCAAGGGAGACGACATTCCGCTCATCGCCCGTGTCGTGACGGTGGCGGACGCGTTCGACGCGATCACCTCCGACCGCCCGTACCGGAGCAAGCGGTCTCTGCCGACGGCGATGCAGGAAATCGTGCGCGGCGCCGGCACGCAGTTCGACCCCGTCGCCGCCGACGCCTTCTCGACGATCCCGCTGGCGCGCCTGGAGCAGATCAGCCGGCATCTCGATCTGCGGTTCGTGGCCGACGCGGACGCTGCCGCCCCGCCGCTGGTAGGGGTCCGTTGACGGAATCGGCCCGGCCGAAGATCCTCGTCGTCGACGACGCAGGCCCGGTCGTCATCCTGTGCGTCAACGTGCTGCAGGCCTTGGGGTATTCGATCAGGGCCGCGAACCGTGGCGAGACGGCCATCGAGCTCTGCCGCAAGGAGCCGTTCGATCTCCTCGTCGTCGACTACAAAATGCCGGGTATGAACGGGTTCGAGGTGCTCGGGCAAGCCCGCCAGATCCATCCCGGCATGCCGTGCATGCTCATGACCGCCCACGGCACGCCCGACATCATCAACGAGGCTACGCGGCTGGGATTCGACTACATCTTGTTGAAGCCGTTCACGCCGTCGGAGCTGCGCGGGGCGGTCGACAAGGTCCTCGCGAGCAAAGCCTAGGGGCGCGCGAGGGTGCAGCGCAGCGCGCCCACGACGGTGACGGCGGGAGCGGCGGGAGTCGCCATGAAGTGGAAGGTCGATCCGATCCATGGGTGGCTCGATCGGATGCTCTCCGTCGGCTACGGCGTGGTCTATGACTACGTCTACCCGCGCTTCAGCTACTACCAGCGACTCCAGAGGGAGGTCCGCGACCTGGTCGAAGCCGCGGTTCCGGCGCGTCTCGAGCGACGGGACGTCCGGGTGCTCGACGTGGGGTGCGGGCCGGGCAACTTCACGTGCGCGCTGGCCGAGGCGGGGTTCACGGTCACGGGGCTCGACTCATACGCGGCGCTGGTCGGGGCGGCGAAGGAGAAGCGCCGGGCACGGCACCTGGCCAACCTGGGTTTTCGGCAGGGGGAACTCACTCGGGGCAATACGTTCCGCGACGGCGCCTTCGACCAGGTGATCAGTATCCACTCCCTCTACGTGCATCCGGCGCCGGATCGGCTGCTTCGAGAGGCGCACCGAGTGCTCAAGCCCGGCGGGTACGCGGTGTTCGTGAATCACACGCGCCAGATCGGGCAGTGGTCGACGCTACGGGAGATCGGCCGGCGTGACGGACTGAGTGCGGCGCTCCACTGTCTTCTGTGGGTGCTGCCCAACGCGATCTTCGAGGCGGCTCGAGAGCGGATCGGGCCGCACTACTGGGACGAGGCCACGTTTTCGGCCCAGGTGCGACGGGCCGGGTTCGCGGTGCTGGACATGCGGAGGACGTTCCTCGGCGGCGCCAGCCTCTTGGTGTGGGCGAGGAAGAACGCTGAGACTTAAGTGAGCCGTGACGACATCGTGCCGTACCCACCTCGGCCTCTCGCGGGCGACAGGCCGGCCGCGCCCGCGGAACGGGCGGGAGATCGTATGCCTTTTCGGGAAGCGCTCGAGCACATGATCGCCGTCACGTACGGCGTCACCTACGACGCGGTGGTGACGCGCTTCCCGCCCTATGAAGCCATGCTCGAGGAGATCGTCGCGTTCGTCGCCCGCTCGGTCCCCGACGAGACCGCCGCGCGCGTGACCCGGGTGCTCGACGTCGCGTGCGGGATCGGGAACGTCAGCCTCCGGCTCGCCAAGGAGGGCTACTCGGTCGTCGGGATCGACGGCGTGAGGCACCTGGTCGAGATCGCGCGCGAGAAGAGCAAGCCGCGCGGAACCAACTTGACGTTCCAACACCTGGACATCGGGCGCGCCGTAGTGCCGGGCGCAGGGAACTTCGACGTCCTGGTGAGCATGCACACGCTGTACTGGCACCCCGATCCGGTCGCGCTGCTCGCGGGCTGCCGGCGCGCGCTGAAACCGG
>QHSV01000042.1 GCA_003221655.1 Candidatus Rokuibacteriota bacterium | reverse complement strand
CGGAGGCGATTGCGCCCGCGGTCAGCGCGGTCCGGAGAAAGCTTCGGCGGTCGAACCACACGCGCCGCTCGAGACGAGGTTGGTTGACCATGGTCGTCACGCCCCCATTCGTGAGAACCCCTTGACCCGTCGATCAGGCGAATTGCCGTATCTTGTCCCGGCGATCGTGGTCCGTCAAGCAACGCCGATCGGCGTTCAGGTGGACGTTGATTGACCGCTCGGCCCGCGGCTCGGTATAGTCTGCGCGCGTCACGGAGGATCCGTCATGACCCCAGCCAGAATCCGGCCCGGCCTCGATCCGACGATCACCAGACGCGAGATCAGCAGAACGGTAGACGTCGACGGCCCGCCTGTGGAGACCTGCAGGTGAGCCGCACGATCAACATGGGCATCATCGGCGTGGGCTGGATCGGCGGGCTCCGGGCCCGCACGTGTGCCACGCATCCTTTGGTCAAGAGCCTGCACCTCTGCGAGGTTGACCGTGACCGGCTTCAGCAGATGGCCAAGGAGACAGGCGCCAGTAGCGCCACGACCGACTATCGCGAACTCCTGAGCCGTCCGGACATCGATGCCATCATCGTGACCACCACGCCCGAGCAGACCCATTATCCGTTCGCGCGCGACTGCCTGCTCGCCCGCAAGCACGTCCTGCTCGAGAAGCCGATGGGACTCGAGCTGAAGGAAGCCGACGAGTTGATGGTGCTCGCCCGGGTCGCCAGCCTCAAGCTCACGATCGGCTACACGCAGCGGTTCAATCCGAAGTTCGCCTACGTGAAGCAGTGCCTCGCCGACGGCACGCTGGGGCGGCCCGTGACGGCGTTGGTGAGCCGCCATCTGTCCCGCTCGCTCGGCAACAAGATTGGAGGCCGGGTCCACCTGTCGCCGGCCGTGATGGAAGCCACCCATGACATCGACTTCGTCCTCTGGTGCATGGAGCCGCGCAAGCCCATCCGCGTGTACTCGCAACACGCCTACGGGGTCATGAAGCAGGCGCACGGCCTCCCCGATAGCCAGTGGATCATGGTGACCATGGACGACGGGACCGCGTTCACCATCGGTGCGGGCTGGGCTCTGCCACCGGGCTACCCGCACTTCTCGACGGCCACCATCGAGTTCCACGGCACCGAGGGCGCCTTACTCATCGACGACTCCCATCGCGACATCGTGCTGAACACGATGGGCAAGGGCATGGTGCTGCCGCTCTCCACCATGCCCGGCGAGTCGGTCGGCCACGTCTACCAGGGCCCGATGCAGGCGGAGACCATTCACTTCATCGAGGCGGTTGCCCTCGACCGTCCGGTACTCGTCACGCCGGAGCAGGCTCGCCAGGTCATGGAAGTGACGCACGCCGCCGATCTTTCGGCGGAGCGCAATACCCCCGTCACCCTGCCTCTCGAGTAGGAGACCCCGGTCACGGCTCCTTGGGTTCCAGGCGTTGGCGCAGCCAGGAAAGCGTGGTCTCCCACGCGTTTGATGCCTTCGCTCTGTCCTTGAAGTTGAAGACATGGCCGGCGTCGTGGATGACCAGCAGATCCACCTCGCGGCCCAGCTCCCTGAGGCGGCTCGCCAGCCGTTCCGACTCCTCGAGCGGCGTGGTCGTGTCTCGATCGCCATGGATGAGAAGAACGGACGCGCGGATCGAGTGCGCCTGGTCGAGCGGCGAAGCGCGGCGGAGCATCTGCTGAAACTCGGAATCGTCGCGAGCTCCCGATTGTCGTCGAAAGTAAGATTCGATGGAGTGAAACTCCAGGCGGTGCCAGGCACTCGGCTTGGGCCGCGAGAGCCAGTGCTTGAAGTCGGTGACCGGATAGTAGGCAACCACGGCGCGGATGTCCGGCGCCTGCGCGGCGATTAGAAGACTGAAGACGCCTCCCTGCGAGAAACCCAGGGCCGCCAGCCGTGAGCCGTCGACGCGAGGATCGGAGCGGGCCGCCTCGAGCGCGGCTGTGACATCGGAGTTCTCGCGCCAGGCGAACAGGCTGCGGTGGTACCTCCCTCCGATCATCCGGCGGTAGTCGGCCGCGACGGCCAGGTATCCGCGGCTGGCAAGGTCCCAGATCACGCCGCGCATGTGGTGGGCCAGATGCCCCGCATCTGGATGGACGAGCACGGTAGGAAACGGCCCAGGGCCGGCCGGAGCGGCCCACTCCAGGTGAATCAGCATCTGGCCGCTCTTCAGCTCGTCCGCCCAGGTGATCACGCGGGGCGGAACGACCTTCGGGTGAATGAGGTGGTAGTTCAGGCAGGAGACAAGAAAGGCCGCGGATGCCACCAGGACGACCAGAACGATGGCGCGGCGATTTGCGACCGCCCTCCTCACGGAAGGTCAGCCTGGTCCCTGATCGCCTGTGGGAATCGCTGAGCAAGTTGCACGAACATCGTTACGAGTGCAACGAGCGTCCAGAGGAGCCAAAAGAGCATGCGGCGGTTCATGGCATCATCCTCAGCGCCTCCCGCGCCGCGCCTTGGATCCGTTCAGGGGACTTCCTCGACTGCTGTCTCGATGTCGACCCGACCGGCAGGGGCGTGATCCAGAGGATGCGCGGTCGATCGGATCAAGCGCGGCACTGTGACGCGCGCTTCGGCCAGCGAGGTCACGACATCATCGGCGCCTGCCGAGCAGAGCTCGGTCCGAAACTCAGCGGAACCCTGCGGTCCCCAGCACGCGGCCACGATGGGGATCTCGGGGCACGCGCTGCGGAGCCGCTTGACGAGATGGCGCACATGGCTCTTCTCTCCCAGAGAGCCGAGACAGATCAACCCCGGGCGCGCTGCCTGGACGGCGGCCATCATCTCAGAGACGAGACCGCCGGCCGGCGCGATCCGAACCGTGTACCCCGCCGGCTCGAGCAGGAGGGCCAGCATCTCGAGCCCGACGCGGTCGGCCTCGTCATGGACCGGGCAGCCCGCGACGATTACGGCCCTAGACCCTGACCCTGACGCGGTCGTCGGCGGCGTCGTCTCCGGTGCGATGTGGGCTGCCCGCCCGAGCACCTGGCGGGTGGCCTCGACGACGTGGGCGTACTCGATCGACGTGAGCTGGCCCGTTTCCCGATCGTGGCGAGCGCGGGCGAGAGCCGGCACCAGGATGGAATCGTAGACGGCCTCGCTGGAGCTGGCCGCCGCCGCCTCCCTGACCAGCTCCGCCGCCTCTCGCTCGTCGGCGGCGAGGACGCGTTGATAGTACGTGATGTGAGCTTCGACTCCGGGTTCGTCGGACACCAGGATTTCGATGAACTCGAGGCCGGCGACGGTGCGCGAGAACACCACCAAACACACGGTGAGGGGCGTCGCGAGGGCGAGGCCGATCGGGCCCCACAGCCAGGTCCAGAAGGCGGCGGCGATCAGGAGGGCGATCGCCGAGACTCCGGCGCTGCGTCCAAAGAACAGGGGTTCGAGCACGAACGCGATGATCACCTCGGTGGCGGCGAACAGACCGGCGATGAGCAGGGGCTT
The DNA here is from genome assembly GCA_003221655.1 of Candidatus Rokuibacteriota bacterium. Taxonomy (GTDB): domain Bacteria; phylum Methylomirabilota; class Methylomirabilia; order Rokubacteriales; family CSP1-6; genus AR31. Next base: position 1,115 of record QHSV01000042.1, on the reverse strand, counting down.
CGCCCAGCCGTCGAAGACCGCCAGGCTCATGGCGATGGGGACCAGAGCGGCCGCCCAGGCGCCGACGTAAGGGATGAAGCGCAGCAGCGCGGCGAAGAAACCCCACACGAGGGCGAAGGGCACGTCGAGGAGGAAGAGGCCGAGCATGATCGTGGCGCCGAAGCTCGCGTTCAGACTCGATTGCGTGAGGAGGTATCGACTGATCCGGACCCCCGCCTCGTCCAGCGCCCGTGTGGTCTCGGCGAGCCGCTCGTGGCCGAAGAGTCGGACTACCCGAGCCCGTAGCTCGCGCTGCTGGATGAGCATGAACATCAGGAGCACGAGCACGAAGACGGCGCTCCCGACCGGCTCGATGATCCTGGGGAGTTGCCAGAGCGGATGTGGCGTGGACACCACGACGGGGAGGGGCTTCTGGGTCGCAGGGTTCGTGCGCTCGATCTCCGCCATCAGATCCTTGGCGGTGTCTTGTACGCTTTTGAGTGCTCCGCCCTTCCCGACCCGCTGAACGTCCGCGATCTTCCGAGCGATGGTCGCGCGATAGTGTGGAAGGTCGTTCGCGAGCGTTGTGACCTGATTGAACAGCGCCCAGCCCAGCCCGACGGCAAGCGTGAGCGTCAACGTGACGACGACGACGACCGCCGGGACCTGGCCCAGCCCGGTCCGGCGAACCAGCGCCACCGCAGGGCTGAGAAGGAAGGAGATCAGGAGGGCCAGCGCGATCGGGATGAAGACCGCGCGCGCCCAGTACAGGCACGCGACGGCCAGCACGAGGGCTGCCAGGATGAGCAGCCGCGGCGGGGCGTGCGCGTCGGCGGACCGGAGGTCACTCACTTGCGCCGCTCCCTCCTTCTCCCCTCATCGGGATCGGTCGTGACACTGCGACCAGAGGAGAGCAAGAGAAATGCCACGACTCCAGAGGATTTGCGACGGCTGAATGTTGGGAGAATTGAGCGTCGGCACCCGTGAGCCGCGAGGCCCCCGGCGCTTCTTCTTACCCGGTAAGACTTACCGACCAGGTCATTTCTTGACGCGATCCGCGTGCAGCTCGCGCGGCAGCAGTCTGCCCGGTCGCTTCGGGCAGAAGGCGGTTGCGGGGTCACCTGCAGGGTGATCCT
>QHSV01000041.1 GCA_003221655.1 Candidatus Rokuibacteriota bacterium | reverse complement strand
ACGCCGCCGACACGCTCTCCGACCTCACCGGCTGGGTGACGATCGACAACAAGAGCGGGGCGACTTACGGCAACGCCGCGCTGAAGCTCGTGGCCGGCGACGTCAACCGGGCGCAGGACCCGCGCCGCGACGGCCGCTTGCTCGAGATGGCGGCCAAGGCCGCGTCTTCGGCGGACGCGAGCCGCGACTTCAAGTCCGAGGGGTTCTTCGAGTACCACCTCTACTCGCTCGACGGCCGCACCACCATCAAGGACAACCAGACCAAGCAGCTCTCGCTCCTGGCGGCGAGCGAGGTGCCGATCACGAAAGAACTCATCTACTACGGGGCGCAGGACTACTATCGGAACGCCTACGGCGTGCCGGTCTCGAACCAGAAGATCGCGGTCTACCTCGAGGTCAAGAACAGCAAGGAGAACCGCCTGGGCCTGCCGCTGCCGAAGGGCAAGATCCGCGTCTACAAGGCCGATGGCTCGGGCAGCCAGCAGTTCATCGGCGAGGACTGGATCGACCACACGCCGAAGGACGAGCGCGTGAAGATCAAGATGGGCAACGCCTTCGACCTGGTCGGCGAGCGCACGCAGAAGGATTTCAAGAAGCTCGCCTCGAACCTCTACGAAATCGAGTGGGAGATCAGCCTCCGGAACCACAAGAGCGCGGCCCAGACCGTCACCGTCATCGAGCCCGTGCCGGGCGACTGGCAGGTTCTGGCCTCGAGCCATCAGTACGAGAAGATCCAGGCCCACACGCTGAAGTACCAGATCCCGGTGCCGAAGGAGGGGGCCGCCAAGCTCGCGTATCGCGTCCGGATCCGGTACTAGGTGCTAATTTTCTTGGTGGTCGCGGTGCCCATCCGCTTCAATCGTGACCGTGGACCTGTGGGTGCGCGAAGAGGCCGCGATCCTGCTTGCGACGCTCGTCGCCTGCGGGCTCCTGGCCCTGGGAGTGCTCGACCTCGTCTGGCCCACGAAGCCTCGCGGCGGACGCTGAGTCCGCCCGGGGCCGCATCAGGCGAGGATCACTTCCCGCGCTTGGCGAGATACTCGGGGCCGACGAGGACCTCACGGGGCTTGGCGCCGTCGCCCGGGCCGATGATCCGGTCCTGCTCCATCATGTCGACGAATCGCGCGGCCTTCGGATACCCGAGCCGCATCCGCCGCTGCAGGAACGAGATCGAGGCCTGGTGCTGGCCGATCACGAGGTGCACGGCGTCCCAGTACAGATCGTCGCGCTCGGCGGCGGTACCCTCGGCGACCTCCGCCTCGCTCGCCAGCACGACCTCCTCGTAGACCGCGGTCCCCTGGCGGCGGAGGAAATCGCAGACCGCCCGGACCTCGTCGTCGCCGACCCAGGCCCCGTGCACGCGCATCTGCTTGTTCGCCCCGGGCGGGACGAATATCATATCGCCGCGTCCGAGGAGTTGCTCCGCGCCGTTGCCATCGAGGACCGTCCTCGAATCCACCTTCGAAGCTACTTGAAAAGCGATCCGCGTCGGGAAGTTCGCCTTGATCAACCCGGTCACGACGTCGACCGACGGCCGCTGCGTCGCTATGATCAGGTGAATCCCGACCGCCCGCGCGATCTGGGCGAGGCGCACCAGCGAGGTCTGGACCTCGCCCGCCGACACCACCATGAGGTCGGCCAGCTCGTCAACGACGACGACCCAGTATGGAAGGTGCTCCTCCGGGCCGACGGCCTTGTTGTAGCCCTCGATGGACCGGACCTGCTTGGTCTGCAAAGTCTTGTACCGCTCGTCCATCTTGCCGACGATCCAGCGCAGGCGCGCCGCCGCTTCCTTCGAGTCGGTGACCACCGGCGCCAGCAGGTGGGGAATCCCCTCGTACACGCTGAGCTCCAGGCGTTTGGGATCGATCAGGAGGAACCGCACGTCGGCCGGCGTGGTCTTGTAGAGGATCGAGCAGATCATCGAGTTGAGGCCGACCGACTTGCCGCTGCCGGTGGCGCCCGCGACCAGCAGATGCGGCATGGCCGTCAGATCCGCGACGACGGGCGTGCCCGTCACGTCCTTGCCGAGGGCCAACGGCAGGCGTCCCTTGGATTCGGCGAATTCCGCGGAGACGAAGATCTCCCGCAGGTAGACGGTCACCGCCTCGGAGTTCGGCACCTCGATCGCGACGGTGCCCCGGCCGGGAATCGGCCCGACTATCCTGACGGAGGCGGATTTCAGCGCGAGCGCCAGGTCGTCGCCGAGATTCACGACCTGGCTGATCTTGACTCCGGTCGCGGGCTCGAACTCGTACGAGGTGATGATCGGCCCCGGGCTCACCTGGACGATCCGTCCCTCGACCTCGAAGTCCAGGAGCTTTCTCCGGATGGTCTCGGCGTTGTCTTGCAGCTCCTCGCGGGTGCGCTTGAGCTCGGTCGCCGGCGGCACCTTGAGAAGCCCCACCGGCGGGAGCTGGAAAGCCTCGGCGCCGCCCCCGCCGAAGTCGAAGGTCTCCTGCCAGGCGAGTCCTTGTTCGGCCAGGCGCCCGCGTGGGCGCGAGGGCTCGACAACCACCGGCAGCGCGACAATCTCGGGCTCGGCCGGCGGCCGCTCCGCGGCCACCCGCCCGGCGGACGCCGGCAGAGCGCTGCGGCGCCGGAGCTTCGCGAGTCGCGCCGTCGTGACGCGCGCCACCGCCGCGTACGAGACACGCGTCACGCAGAGCACGCCGATCGGCACCGCGGCGACGAACGCGAGCCAGGTGCCGACATCGCCGAAGCCCGCGTAGAGCACGGCGGTGATCGCGCGGCCGACGACGCCGCCCCCGACAGCGCCACTCCCCGCGCTCGTGGTCTGCGTGAGCAGCCCGGCCGCGCTCACGAGCAGCGTGGCCAGCCCGGCGAGCGGCACCCAGCCGCGCACCACGAGCGGCCGCAGGAACGCCGACGCCCCCCAGGCGCCGAGCAGGAGCGGCAGGAGGAAGCTGGCGTAGCCGAAGGACTGAAAGCTCGCCCAGCCGAGCCAGACGCCGACGGGTCCGGCCGGGCCGTGCTGCTCGGCCGGTGTCAGGGCGGGATCGAACGTTGCGAGCGCGATCAGACCGAAGCCCGCGGCGAGCAGCGTCACGATGCCCTTCACCTCGCTCAGCCAGCGGTCGCTGCCGCGCTTGCGGCGCCGGCGGGGCTTTGGGTCGGTCGAGACCAGTGTGGACATCAGACCTCCAGAATGATCGGCAGCACGACCGGTTTGCGGCGAAAGCGCTGATTGATGAAATGGCGGACCGCCGAGCGCACCGTCGCGCCCACGAGGTCGCGGTCCCACGGGGCGTCGGGATCGCGTTCGGCGAGCGTCGCGAGGACGGCCTTCTTCAGCTCCTCGAGGAGCGGCTCGTTCTCCTTCACGTAGACGAACCCGCGCGAGGCGATCTCGGGGCCCGCGACGACCACACCGTGGCGGTCGACGGCGAGCGACACCGCCACCAGACCGTCCTCGGCGAGAAGCTGGCGGTCACGCAGGACCACGGCGCCGATGTCGCCGACCGACTTGCCGTCCACCAGGACGCGACCCGCCGGGAAGCGGCCGACCAACCGCGCCGTGGTCTTCGAGACCTCGACGCCCATGCCGTCCTCGATCAGGAAGACGCGGTCAGGCCCGATCCCGACGCTCTCGGCGAGCCGCGCGTGGGCGAGGAGGTGCCGGTACTCGCCGTGAACCGGGATGAAGTACCGGGGCCGCGTCAGGTCGAACATCCGCTTGAGGTCTTCCTGGCTCGCGTGGCCGGAGACGTGGACGAAGGCGTTGTCCTCGTACAGCACCTCCGCGCCCAGGCGATAGAGCGCGTTCACGACGCGGCTGATCGTCCGCTCGTTGCCCGGGATCACCCGGGCGGAGATGATCACGAGGTCCCCGCGCTCGACGCGCACGTACTTGTGTTCTTCCGCGGCCATGAGCGCCAGCGCCGAGTTCGGCTCGCCCTGGCTGCCGGTCGAGAGGATCACCTGGCGATGCGCCGGAAGTCCGTCCAGCTCCTCGAGCGGTACGAGGACGCCATCGGGCACGCGCAGGTAGCCGAGCTCCGCCGCGATCGTCACGTTCCTCTGCATGCTCATGCCCAGCAGCGCGACCCGCCGACCCGTGCGGGACGCGAGCGTGAGCACCTGCTGGACGCGATGGATGTGCGAGGCGAAGGTGGCGACGATGATGCGCCCGGACGCGCCGTCGAACCGCGTGGCGAGCGCTTGCCCCACCTCCACTTCCGAGCCCGTATGGCCCGGTCGGTCCGCGTTGGTGGAGTCGGAGCAGAGCACGAGCACTCCCCGCTCGCCCAGCTCGGCGAACCGCCGGTAGTCGGGCAGCTCGCCGTCGAGTGGGCTCGGGTCGAGCTTGAAGTCGCCGGTGTGGACGACCGTGCCGGCGGGCGTGTCGATCGCCAGGCCGATACCGTCGACGATCGAGTGCGTCACGCGGATCGCCTCGATGCCGAAGGGGCCGGCCCCGACGCGCTCGCGCGGTCGTATGGTCCGGAGGTCCGCCGCCTCGGCGAGCCCGTGCTCGCGCAACCGCTCCGTGACCAGCGCCAGCGTCATGGGGGTGCCGTACACGGGCACCGTCGCCTCGCGGAGGAGATACGGCAGCGCGCCGATGTGATCTTCATGGCCGTGGGTCAGGACGACGGCGCGGAACCCAGCGCGCCGCGCCAGCGCGTACGTAAAGTCCGGAATGACGTGGTCGATCCCGGGCAGCTCGTCGTCGGGGAACATGAGGCCGCAGTCGATCGCGATCAAGTCCTCGCCGCACTCGACGAGCATCATGTTGAGGCCGATCTCGCCGAGGCCACCGAGGGGGATCAAACGGACGACGGGTTCCACGGAAACTCCTTTCCTTACGGCGGCATGATCGTACCACCCCCTTCGGGTTCCTCGAAGTTTCAGGACCTTGGGTCGTGGTCGGCTGGGCGAGTCGGATAGTAGGCTACCACCACACGCTCCCGACACTCGTCCCAGGCCGGGGCGCTGGTGCGCCTAGTGGCCTTCGGCTAGACTTCCCGGCAGTCGCCATCAATCCGAGGTGTCCAT
>QHSV01000040.1 GCA_003221655.1 Candidatus Rokuibacteriota bacterium | reverse complement strand
CTTCACCTCGGGGATGAACTCCGCCGACCTCTGCGGGCCTTGCGCGTGGGCGTGAGCCGCCGGCTGCGCCGGCTGCCCCGGCCGCGCGCCCGGCATGCCCCCCATCTTGACCTGCACCTTCGACACGCCCGGGACCCGGCCTACGGCTCGCGAGGCCATACTGTGCATGGTGGCCTTCGACGCCGGTGACTGGGTCGTGAAAGCAAGCGTGAAGGTGACCTCAGAGTCGGCGATGGTCAGGTCGCGGATGAGACCGAGCGCGACGATGTCCTGTTGCTGGTCCGGATCCTTGACCCCTCGCAGCGCGTCGAGCACGGCCTGTTCGGTCACCATACCGGGACTATACAGGAGCCCCGGCCGCGTTCAACGGAAACAGGCCCGCCTGCACTGCGGTCTATCTATGCGCGAAACCTTGCACTCTCGCCTTCGACCTGCTACAAAAAGCGGGTGATTCCTCCAGACGAATTCCGCCGTGTCCTCGGCCATTTCGCCACGGGCGTCACCGTCATCACCGTCTGCGACAGGGACGGCCGCCCGACGGGGCTCACCGCGAGCGCGTTCACGTCGGTGTCGCTCGAGCCACCGCTCGTCCTGGTGTGCGTGGACCACAAGGCGCAAAGCTACCCCGCGCTGGTCGGGGGCAAGATGTTCGCCGTCAACATCCTGGGGCTCGAGCAGGAGGCCGTGTCGCGCCGGTTCGCCACCACGAAGATCGACAACAAGTTCGACGGCGTGGCGTTCACGCTGAGCCCGCTCGGCCTGCCGCTCATCGACAACTCGCTCGCCCAGCTCGAGTGCGCGACGGTCAACGTCTATCTCGAAGGCGACCACACGATCTTCGTCGGACGCGTGGAGCGCTCGCACTCGGGCGATGGCGCTCCGCTGGTCTACTATCGCGGCCGGTACGACCGCCTCTCCGGACCGACGCTATGACGCCGATTCCACGGTCCCGCCCGCCGGTCGACGATGAGATCAAGCAAGCCGTGCTGGCGGCGATCGACTCGCGCCAGTACGTCCTGGGTCCGCAGTGCCGGCAGCTCGAAGCCGAGCTGGCGGCCGCTACCGGCGTGAAGCACGCCGTGCTGACCAGCTCGGCGACCGCCGCGCTCTGGCTGACGTTGCGCGCGCTCGGCGTGAAGGCCGGCGACGAGATCCTGGTGCCCTCGCACACGGCGTTCCCCACGGTCGAGGCGATCTGCCTCGCGGAGGCGACGCCCGTGTTCGTGGACGCGGACGAGTTCTACACCCTCGATCCGGCCGACGCCGAAGCGAAGGCGACGCCGCGGACGGTCGGCATCGTGCCCGTGCACCTGTACGGCCAGCCGGTGGACCTGACGGCCGTCCAGAACCTCGTCGCGCGCCTCGGCCTCTGGCTCCTCGAGGACTGCGCCCAGGCGCAAGGCGCCGAGTGGAACGGGCAACAGGTCGGGAGCTTCGGCCGCGCCGCGGCCTTCTCCTTCTACCCGTCGAAGAATCTGCCCGGCATGGGCGACGGCGGTGCCGTCCTCACCAGTGACGACGAGGTCGTGGCCCGTTGCCGCCGGCTGCGGGACCACGGCCGAGTCGACCGGAACGTGCACGCGGAGATAGGCTTCAACCTGCGCTTCAACGAGCTGCAGGCCGCGGCGCTGCGGGTGCTGCTGCGGCGGCTCGACGCGATGAACGGCCGCCGGCGCGTTCTCGCGGAGCGTTACGCCCGGGGGCTCGCCGGGCTACCGCTGGTCCTGCCCGGCGAGCGCGCCCGGGCCCGCCACGTGTACCACCTCTTCGTGGTGCGCACGCCGCGGCGCGCGGCGCTGGCCGCCTTCCTGAAGGAGCGCGGGATCCAGACCGGCATCCACTATCCGGTCCCGACCCACCGGCAGCCCGCGATCGAGCGGTTCGCGCCGTCGCCGCTGGCGCGGACGGAGCGTCTCGTCGAGGAGATCCTCACGCTGCCGATGTCGGCCGACCACGAGGACGCGGAGATCGATCGGGTGATCGTGGCGGTGCGCGAGTTCTTCGAGGCGTGATGACGGTGCGAGCGGTGCCATGAGCGCCCGGACCGCGCGCTACCGGCGCCTGATCGGCTATCTCCGGTCCCACGTGCCGGCGCTGCTCGTCGGCTCCGCACTCGCCATTGTGGTCGCCGCGATGGAGGGCGCGATCGCATGGCTCGTGAAGCCCGCCATGGACGACGTCTTCATCCGCCGCGACACGGCGATGCTGCGGCTCATCCCGCTCCTGTTCCTCGGCGTATACGTGTGCAAGGGACTGGCCCGTTACGGCCAGTCCTACCTGATGGCGGCGGTCGGCGAGCGCGTGATCGCGACGCTCCGCCAGGACCTCTACACGCATATCCAGCGCATGCCGCTGTCGTTCTTCACGAGCCGCCACACGGCGGAGCTGATGTCGCGCGTCGTGACCGACGTGAACCGGCTGGCGCGCCTGTCCTCGACGGTCCTGGTGATGACGATCAGGCAGACCGTGATGGTCGTGGCGCTCGCCGCGGTCATGTTCGCGCGGGACTGGCGGCTGGCCCTGATCGCGCTCGTGGTCTTCCCCTTCGTCGGCGTGGCGGTGCGCGCCATCGGCCGCCGGCTGTACCGCATCAACAGGCGGTCGCAGCGGAAGATCGCCGAGTTGAACGTGCTCCTGCACGAGGTGTTCTCGGGGACGAAGATCGTCAAGGCCTTCGGCCGCGAGGCGCACGAGGTGGAGCGCTTCGACCACGTCAACCGCGGGCTGCTCGCGCTCTCGCTGAAGGACCACCGGATCGACGAGGCCTCCGATCCCCTCATGGAGGTGCTGGCTGCCTTCGGCATCATGGGCGCCCTCTGGTACGGCGGCCATCAGGTCATCGCCGGAGCGATCACGCCCGGAGACTTCTTCTCGTTCACGGCCGCGGTGGCCCTGCTCTATGGACCCGTCCGGCAGCTCTCCCGCATCGTCAACACGGTGCAGCAGTCGACGTCGTCCGTCGAGCGTGTCTTCGAGATCCTCGACCTGCCGCCGGCGATCGCCGACGCTGCGGACGCCGTCGCGCTCGACGCGTTCCGCCACGCGATCGTCTTCGAGCAGGTCGGCTTCCGGCACTTGGACTCCGCGGACCTCACGCTGCACAACGTCTCGCTGACGATCGACCGGGGCGAAGTCGTCGCGTTCGTCGGCATGAGCGGCGCCGGCAAGTCGACCCTCATGGATCTCCTGCCGCGCTTTCACGACGTCACCGCCGGGCGGATCACGATCGACGGCCACGATCTCCGCGACGTCACGCAGGCCTCGCTCCGCGCCCTGATCGGCCTCGTCACCCAGGAGACGTTCCTCTTCAGCGACTCGATTCTGTACAACATCGCGTACGGACGCCCGGGCGCGCCCTTCGAGGACGTCGTCCGCGCCGCCCGTCAGGCGCACGCCGAGGAGTTCATCGTCGCGTGCCCCGATGGCTATCAGACGCTGGTGGGCGAGCGGGGCGTGCGGCTCTCCGGCGGCCAGCGCCAGCGCATCGCCATCGCCCGTGCCTTCCTGAAGAACCCGCCGATCCTCATCCTCGACGAGGCGACCTCGGATCTGGACGCGGAGAGCGAGTTCATGATCCAGCAGGCCCTCGCCGAGCTGATGCGTGGCCGCACCGTGCTCGTCATCGCCCACCGGCTGGCGACGGTACGGAACGCCGACCGCATCGTCGTCGTGCACGAGGGCCGCATCGCGGAGGTCGGACGCCACGACGAGCTGCTCGCGCGCGCCGGCCTCTATCGCCGACTCTACGCGCTCCAGATGGAAGGAGTCAGCACATGAACACCGTCGTCGGAAGCGGCCGGTACACCTACCAAGTCGATGACGACTGGGCGAAGCTCCCGGCCGGCTGGGCGATGCCCGCGGCGGCCGTGACGGTCGACTCGCGCGATCGCGTCTACTGCTTCAACCGCACTCCCGACCACCCGATCGTCGTCTTCGACCGCGAGGGAAACTATCTCTCGTCCTGGGGTGCCGGGCTTTTCGCCTTTCCCCACACGATCCGCGTCGACGAGCACGACAACCTCTGGATCGTGGATCGCGATCACGGGCAGATGCTGCTCTATACCAGCGACGGAACGCTGCTCCGGACGATCGGCACGCGAGGCCATCGCTCGGACACCGGTGTGGATCCGAGGGATTTCAACTCGAGTGCCTACCGGAACGTTACGCACGGCGGCGGCCCTTTCAACCTGCCGACGGACATCGCTCTGACGCCGTCCGGCGAGATGTTCATGACCGACGGTTACGGCAACGCCCGGGTGCACAAGTTCGCCGCCGACGGCACCTATCTCTTTTCCTGGGGCGAGCCGGGCACGGGCCCGGGGCAGTTCAGCCTGCCGCACGGGGTGTGGATCGACACCCGGGGGCGCGTCCTGGTGTGCGACCGGGAGAACGACCGCGTGCAGGTGTTCGACCAGGCGGGCAAGTTCCTCCACGTCTGGTCCACCAAGCTCATTGGACCAGCGGCCTTCTTCGTGGACGCCGACGACATCGTCTACATTCCCGAGCACAACGGCGGGCTGGTCAGCGTCCTGACCCTCGACGGCGAGCGACTGGCGCAGTGGGGCGACCCGAGCTTTCGGTCGTGCCACGGCATCTGGGGCGACTCGCGGGGCGACCTGTACGTCGTACGGCCGGGCGCCTGGGGGCGGCCCCGCCGCGTCGTAAAGTACACGCGCGTGCGGTGATACGCCGGGTCACCAGCCCGTTTGGTCCCGACGAATCCAGCGAACGCGCACGTTGACCGGCCGCGGCGAGCGAATGCGAGCCAGCGGTCCGGTCAACGTGCTGTTAGTCAGCGCCTTCTCGCCGGTCGATGTAGTGAAGACGCAGCGCGTGAAGAGCCCCCGTGGCTTCCTCCAAGAGTCTCCGGACCGCATCAGGCTTTCGTGTTGCGTCGACTCCGAGCTTGGCAATGATCCTCTCGTAGCCCGAACCCTTGCGGTGCGCCGATCCGGTGGACCGTAGGG
>QHSV01000039.1 GCA_003221655.1 Candidatus Rokuibacteriota bacterium | reverse complement strand
TTGATCGCCGCGGTCTCGACGCGGTCATTCATCGGCGTCGACGTCCCGTGAGCGTTCACGTAGTCCACGTCCTCGGGGCCCAGGCCCGCGTCGGCGAGGGCGCGGCGCATGGCGGCGATCGCCCCGCGCCCGTCCGGCGCCTCGTCGGTAATGCGATACGCGTCGCAGGTCGTTCCGTAGCCGGCGACCTCGGCAATGGCGGGCGCGCCACGACGCCGCGCATGGTCGGCATCCTCGAGAATCAGAAACCCGGCGCCCTCCCCGATCACGAAGCCGTCACGGTGCGCGTCGAACGGACGGCTCGCGGTCTCGGGCGCGGCGTTCTGTCGCGACAGGACGCCGAGCAGGCAGAACAGCTGCACCTCGAGCGGAGACACGATGCACTCGGCGCCGCCGGCCAGCGCCACGTCGATCGTCCCCCGGCGGATCGCGCGGCACGCCTCACCGATCGCCTGAGCGGAGGAGGTGCACGCGGTCTGGACCGTCACCGTCGCTCCCTCGATGCCGAAGTACGCGGCGAGCCTGGAGGCGAGGTACTGGGGCCACATCCGGTAAAACCGGCCCCGCGCCGCGCGACGCGCGAACTCGTTGACGAACCCCGAGCGCGTCACGGGCCCGCCCGCCGCACGGCTCGTGTACGCAATGTCGCCGAGATCGCGCAGGTCGTGCCGCTCGCCGCTCGTGCCGACGAAGACGCCCGCGCGCGGCGAGGCGAGCACCTCGCGGGCACCGGCCGCCGCGACCGCGCCCCGTGCGGCGCGCACGCCCACGACCACCCCGCGCGGCTCCTGCCGATCGAGCGCCGCCTCGGCCCGGAATTCCTCGATCAGCGCCCGGTCGTCGAGCGCGGCGGCGATCTGCGTCGGGAGCCCCTCGGGATCGAAGTGGGCGATCCGCCGGACGCCCGAGACGCCCGCGAGCGCAGCCTTCCAGAACTCGGCCAGCTCGACGCCGATCGGAGTCACCACGTCGAGCCCGGTCACGACGACACGCCGGCGCGCGCCCGGCTCACGCGAGGAGCGAGTAGCCACCGTCCACCGTCAAGACCTGTCCCTGGATCGCCTGCGCCGCCGGGCTCGCCAGGAAGAACACCACGTCGGCGATCGCCTCCGGCGTGACGAGCTCGCCGCCGGGTGTGCGCGCGCGAATCGCCGCGAGCGCGGCCGTGCCCTCGGGCATCATCTGCCACACGTCGGTCTCGACCGCTCCGGCGGAGATCGTGTTGACGGTGATCCCCTTCGCGGCCAGCTCGACGGCGAGGTACCGGGTGAGGGTTTCGAGTGCCGCCTTCGACACGCCGACGGCCGCGTAGCCCGGGATGACGCGCTGGCTTCCGAGACTCGACAGCGCGATGATCCGCCCGCCCGACGGCATGAGCCGCGCCGCGTCCTGGGCGAGGATCAGCAGCGCGCGCGCGTTCGTCGCCAGCACCCAGTCCCATTGCCTGGGCGACAGCTCGAGCCCGTCGCGGAGCACTCCCGAGGCGGCGTTGCTCACCAGCACGTCGAGACGTCCGGCCCGGCGCGCGACCTCGGCCACGAGGCGCCTGATCTCCGCGGGCTCCTTGAGGTCGGCCTGCAGAAGGTGCGCCGTGCCGCCGCGCAGCTCGACGTCGCGCGCGGTCTTCTCGGCCGCCTCGCGGTTCACGTAGAAGTTCACGAAGACGCGCGCGCCCGCCTCGGCGAAGCGCAACGCAATGGCGCGCCCGATGCCACGGCCGCCACCCGTGACCAGAATTTCGCGCGGGGCCGGCTCACTCATCTCCGGCTCGCGTCGCCTCGCCGGGCGAGCGCTCGAGCTCGCGCGCGAAGGCGCGAAGGCACTCGGCCCGGCGCGCGGTCGCCGTCTGCGGCAGCGCCGGCTCGAGCGTGTACTCGAGCGTCGCCCTCGCCACACGCCGGCCGTCGACCGTCGCGCTGGCATCGAGCACCCACGCGTCCTCGGCCGACCGCCGCTCGCATCGGATCGCGAGCTGATCGCCGGGGCGGACCAGCCGACCGAACGCGACGCGTGAGAGCCCGTGGAGACGACCCACCGCGGTAAAATCGTGACTCATGCCGATCAGGAGCTGGGACGCCTGCGCGAAGGCTTCGATGACGAGCGCCCCCGGGAAGACGGGGTAGCCCGGAAAATGGTCGGCGAACACGTCCTCGGCGGCGCTCACGTTCTTCAGCGTCTCGATGGAACGCCGAGGCTCGGCGCTGACGACGCGATCGACGAAGACAAAGCGCATCTGAGTGGACACGGCCCGGAAGGGATCGCCCGGCGGCGGCTCCCGCGGGCCCCTCAGGTCCCCGGGGCGAGGCGCCCGGCTGCCGCGAGCTGGCCCACGATGTACTCGGTGACTGCACGGACCGTGAGGCGGTTCATGATGACCTCCACGGCGTCCGGCGAGTGCAGGTTCTTCTCGAGATATCCGGCGAACCGGTCGACCGTGAGATCCGCCAGGTCGAGCGGGGTGCGCACGAGGTCCGCGAGCATGCGCACGACGAGCGCGCCGATGACCTCGTGCGCGTCGCCGGCGGAGCGCGGCACTCCGTGTTTGGCCGCGAGGTGCTCGAGGACGGCGCCGACCGTCGCCGGCGCCACCATCCTGAGCTCTTCCGCCGGCACGGTGATCCGGTATCGCTCCCCGAGCACGCGGGCCAGGACGCTGAGGTCACGCCACTCGATGCGACGCTCCTGGATCGCCCGCATGGGCAGGTCGACGGCGAACGTCTGCTGGCACTTGTAGCTCAGGTCCAGGAAATCGATCGACTCGGCGCCGAGATCTCGGATCAGCGTGGCGTCGGCCGTCACGTCCGCCTCGTCGACGCCGAGCGATTCGACGATCAGCTTCCCTACGGTCGCGCGCACCTCGGGGCGGGTCCAGATCTTCGCGGTGTCCGGCTCCATGCGCGCCCCGGCCTCCTCAGCCGATTCCGCCGTCCACGGCGATGATCTGGCCTGTGATGTAGCTCGCCTCCTCCGACGCGAGGAACACGGCCAGCGCCGCGACCTCGTCAGGTCGGCCCACGCGGCGCATCGGGATCCACTCACGGATCTTGGACGCGGCCATGCCGATGAAGGGACGACTCATATCGGTTTCGATCAGTCCCGGGGCGATGGCGTTCACCGTCACGCCGCGGGGACCCAGCTCGTTCGCGAGCGCCACCGTGAGTGCGTTCACGCCGCCCTTCGACGCCGCGTAGGTGACCTGGCCGCGGCCCGCCCGCGACGCCTGCACCGAGCTCAGGTTGATGATCCGGCCCCAGCCCTGGCGGAGCATGTGGCGGGCGGAGAGGCGCGCGCAGTAGTAGACACCATCGAGGTTGGTCTCGAGCACCGACGTCCACGCGTCGTCGGGCATCTCGACGAACAGGCCTTCCCGCGTGATGCCCGCGTTGTTCACCAGGATGTCCAGGCGGCCCATGCGCTCGACGACGGCGCCGACCAGCGCCTCGGCCTGCTCCCGGTCGCTCACGTCCGCCTGGTGGACGAAGGCGTGAGCGCCGGCCGTTTCGATCGCCTGCAGCGTCTCCTTGGCCCGCTCGTGCTGCCGGCGATAGTTGAGGCAGACCGTCGCGCCCGCGCGAGCCAGACCCGTCGCGATCGCGCGGCCGATCCCGCGCGACGCGCCGGTGACCAGCGCCACCCGCCCCGTCAGATCGATGTGCATGGGCATCGCTAGCGCCGCACCATCAGCGCCGCGCACTCGCCGAATAATCCGAGCGAGAGCACCAGGGCCGAGCGGTACGCCGGCGTCGGCGAGCGCAGATGCCCCGAGACGGCACGCGGAAGTGTATCGTGCTCGAGCGCCGCCGAACAAGCGAGCAGCTCCACCGGACTCGCCGCGGCGCCGAGGTCGGCGTGGGCCGACTTCATGCTGAGGCAGGGTGTCGACGACGCGGAGGAACCCATGACGCGCGCGAGCGCCGAGCGCTCGGCCTCGTCGTGCGCGGGAATGCCGTCCCCGTGCAGGCTCACGAGGTCGGGGGCGTCGCCCGCCTCGGCCAGGACGGCGTCGATCACCCGCGCCAGACGCTCGACCAGCCGCGCCGGATCATCTTCGCCGGCGTGGCATCCGCCGCCCCCGCCCGAGGCAAAGCCGGCGATCTCCCCGTGGCACCGAGCCCCGCGCGCCACCGCATGCTCGGCCTCTTCGAGGACAAGGAGGCCGCTGCCCTCGCCGGGGACGAGCCCGGGCCGGCCGTCGTCGGACGCGATCGCCCCGGCGCCCCAATGGGTCGTGAAGAACAACTCCTCGAGCTGGTCGTCGGCGCCGCCGCAGAGGGCCACGTCGAGCTCCCCCTCGGCGATCAGGAGCCCGGCGTCCCCGACCGCGCACGCGCCGCCAACGTGTCCCTGCGGCATGGCGCGGCAACACCCCTGGGCGTCGTGCGCGATTGCGACGTGACCGGCCAGGAGATTCGGCAGCGTCTTGAGTGAGAAGTCGAGCGGGTTGATCGAGCGCATGCAGTAGCCGTTGGCGCGCGGCAGGTCGAGCACGTCAGGCGTCTCCGCCGACTCCGACGCGACGAGGTACGCGACCATCGCGTCCAGGTTCCAGGCGGGCGTGTTCACGCCGAGCAGGACGCCGAAGCGCGAGGAGTCGCCGGCGCCCGGCTCGAGGCCGGCGTCGTCCATCGCGAGCGCGGCGCCGAGCATCGCGAGCAGCGTCGGGCGGTTGTAACGGTTTTGCTGCTTGCGCGAGAGCCGCGGGAGGTGGGGCTGGAGGGCCGCCGGCGCCACTTCGGCCCCGCGCGATGCCGGCAATCCGAGCGCCGCCAGCCGATCGAGACGGCCGACGGCCGTGCGCCCGGCGCAGAGAGCCTCCCAGTGCTGGACGAGCCCGACGCCGAGCGGCGAGACGACGCCACGCCCGGTCAGGAGCACCGTGCGTCCGGTCACACCCCGACTCCGCGACCGGCGAGGTCGATCCCCGGCACTCTCACGCACACGAACATGATGCGCGCGTGCGCCACCCTGCTGGTCTCGACGTAAACCTCGGTCTCCGCCTCCGCGACGCTCGTCCCGTCGTCCAGCGACGACACCCCGCGCAGCGCCGCGACGGCACGCAGCCGCCTGCCCGCGGGCACCCAGCCCTCGAAGCGGCACTCCGGCACCTTCAGGAGCAGCGGGAGCCGGCGCTCGCCGAGATGG
>QHSV01000038.1 GCA_003221655.1 Candidatus Rokuibacteriota bacterium | reverse complement strand
CAGTCCGGTGCGGCGGTCGGCATCATCGACTCCGACGTGTACGGCCCCGACATTCCCCTCATGCTGGGCTCGCGCGGACGCCCGGGCATGTTCGAGAACCGGATCATCCCGGTCGAGGTGCACGGTCTGAAGATGATGTCGATCGGGCTGCTCGTGAACGACCGGGAACCGCTCGTCTGGCGCGGCCCCATGATCCACTCCTTCATCCAGCAGATGCTGAAGGACGTCATGTGGGGCGCCCTGGATTACCTCGTCTTCGACATGCCGCCCGGGACCGGCGACGCCCAGCTCTCGCTCTCGCAGATCATTCCGCTCTCGGGCGTCGTGATGGTGACGACCCCGCAGGAGGTCGCGCTGCTCGACGTGCGCAAGGCGATTGGGATGTTCCAGAAGCTCAACGTGCCGATCCTCGGCATCGTCGAGAACATGAGCTACTTCGTCGCGCCCGACACCGGAAAGCGCTACCCGATCTTCGGCGAAGGGGGCGGACGGCGGCTCTCCGAGGAGTACGGGGTGCCGCTGTTGGCGCAGGTCCCCCTCGATCCGGAAACCCGGCTCGCCGGCGACGAGGGCACACCGATCACCCTGCGCCGGCCCGACTCGCCCCAGGCGGGCATCTTCCGCGAGCTGGTCGCGGCGGTGCGGCGGCGCCTCGACGAGCTCGCGGTGCTCCGGCCGCTGCCGAAGATCGGTTCGGGTTTCGAAGCGGCGTACGCCGGCAAGCCCGCCGTGCACGCGGTGGCGGGGGCGGGCGAGATCGTCAGCTGGGAGCGCCTGGCCACGGGCCGCTATAACATTCTCGTGAAGGGCGAGTGGCGCGTCCGCATCGAGAGCGAGCGGCCGAGCGACACCCTCTACCGCATCGTCACGGCCCAGCGGCTCGACGACGTCGCCCCGACCACTGACGCCTCGGCCGCGCTCGTCCGGATCCGGGACGCGTGCGGCCGCCTGCTGCGCGCTCTGGATCGTCCGGCCGATTTGCTGGATACGGCCCTGGCGGGCCAGCTGCCCGGCGTGATCGCCGACCGGATTGCCGCGGCAGTGGTGCCCGACGCCGATCTCCGCCAGGAGTTGCTGGAGACGTTCGACGTCACGCGCCGACTCGACCGCCTCGGCCAGGCACTCGAGCAACTCGTGAACCAGCTGCGCGAAGGTCGCGAGTGATCCGCGCGTTTCTCGGGGCGTTGCTGATGGTGACGGTGGCGGCCTCGGCAGTGGGCGCGACGCAATGGGCGTGGATGGGAGTGCGCATCCGCGATCTGTCCGAGCAGGAGATGGACGAGATCGCGAAGCGGCACGGGATCCGCGAAGGGTTCGGCGTGGTCATCATCGAGGTGATGGAGGGGACGCCCGCCGAGAAGGCTGGGATCAAGAGCGGCGACCTGGTCGTGGCCTTCGAAGAGCGTCCCGTGACCGATACCCGGCTCCTCCAGCGCCTGATCGGCGGGGCCGGCGCCGGGCAGGGTGTGCGGTTGACGGTTCTTCGGACCGACGGGCGACGGCGCCTCGAGGTCCGTCTCGCGGCGATGCCTCGAGCGGTGCTCGGGGAACGGATCGCGGCCGAATTCGGGTTTCTCGTGCGAGAGCCCGAGCCCGCCGGGTCCGCCGCGCCTACGATCTCCGGGGTCATCCAGCGGAGCGCCGCGGAACGGGCAGGGCTCGAGGTGAGTGACGTGATCCTCGAGGTCAACGATCGGGCGGTCGAGACGCGCGAGGCGCTGCGTGAGGCCATGGCCGACGCGAGCATCGAGGGGCCGCTCCGGCTGACGATCCGCCGGGGCGGCAGCCGCCTGTCGATGACGCTGCGGGCCCCGTGAGCGCGACGGGTGCTTCTTTGTTGACAGGTCCTGCACCGCTCGCATAGCGTGGGGCAGTGGTCCGACCACGAAGCGCTCGTGTCCTGTCCTCGGATGATCTACCGGCTCCGGCCGAACACTTGACGCCACCGATCAGGAGGAGGTGCTCCATGAGCGATTCGCAAACGGTCACCGAGACCCCACGCCGCACGTTCCTGCGGGGCGCCGCTCTGGCGGCGACGGGCGCCGCGACGCTCGGCTTTCCGATGGTCGCGAAAGCTCAGGGCCCGATCTCGATGCGCTGGCAGAGCACGTGGCCGCAGAAGGACATCTTCCACGAGTACGCGCTGGACTTCGCCAAGAAGGTCAACGACATGACGGGCGGCGATCTCAAGATCGAGGTGCTGCCCGCGGGCGCGGTGGTGCCGGCGTTCGGCCTGCTCGACGCCGTGTCGAAGGGCACGCTCGACGGCGGCCACGGCGTGCTCGTGTACCACTACGGCAAGCAGACGGCGCTCGCCCTCTGGGGCTCGGGTCCCGGCTACGGCATGGACGCCAACATGCTGCTCGCCTGGCACAAGTACGGCGGGGGCAAGCAGCTCCTCAACAAGCTCTACGCCTCCATCGGCGCCAACGTCGTGTCGTTCCCCTATGGCCCGATGGCGACCCAGCCGCTCGGCTGGTACAAGAAGCAGATCACGAAGCCCGACGATTTCAAGGGGCTCAAGTTCCGCACGGTCGGCATCTCGATCGACGTGTTTCAGGGCATGGGCGCGGCGGTCAACGCGCTGCCCGGTGGCGAGATCGTTCCGGCCCTGGACCGCGGACTCATCGACGCCGCCGAGTTCAACAACGCGACGTCCGACCGCATCCTCGGCTTCGCCGACGTGTCGAAGATCTGCATGCTGCAGAGCTACCACCAGAACGCCGAGCAGCTCGAGATCACCTTCAACAAGACGAAGTTCGACGCGCTGCCCGACAAGATGAAGGCCATCATCGAGAACGGGGTCGAGGCCGCCTCGGCCGACATGTCGTGGAAGTCGATCGACCGCTACTCGAAGGACTACATCGAGCTGCAGACCAAGGACAAGGTCCGGTTCTTCATCACGCCGCCGGCCGTCCTGCAGAAGCAGCTCGAGATCTATGACACCGTCGCGGACAAGAAGTCGTCGGACAACCCGATGTTCAAGGAGATCGCCGAGTCGCAGAAAGCCTTCGCCGCGCGGGCCGTCAAGTGGGACCTCGACACCAACGTGAGCCGCCGCATGGCGTATAACCACTACTTCGGCAAGCCGGCGGCCAAGAAGAGCTAGGCTCTCCGTGACGGAGCCTCAGCAGGCCAGCCACCTGGTGCTCGCCGGGTGGCTGGCCTTTTTCCCCCGCCGATGAACGCCCAGCGTCTGATCCGCGCCATCGATCTGGCGAGCTACTGGAGCGGCAAGGCCTTTGCCTGGCTGATCATGGCGCTGACGTTCGTGGTCTCCATCGAGGTCTTCAAGCGCTACATCCTCAACGCCCCGACCGCCTGGATCTTCGACTTCAACAGCATGCTCTACGGCACGCTGTTCATGATGTGCGGCGCGTACACGCTGGCGGCCGCCGGTCACGTCCGGGCCGACTTCGTCTACATCTACATGAAGCCGCGCGGTCAGGCGGCGCTCGACCTGCTCCTCTACTTCCTGTTCTTCATCCCGGGGATCCTGGGGCTCATTTACGCGGGGTACGATTACGCCGCCCTCTCCTGGCGCATCGGTGAGCACTCGACAGTGACCGCGGAGGGCCCGCCCGTTTATCACTTCAAGACCGTGATCCCCCTGGCCGGCGCGCTGGTCATGTTTCAGGGGCTGGCCGAAATCATCCGGTGCATCGTGTGTCTGCGCACCGGCGCCTGGCCGTCGCGGCTCGAGGACGTCGAGGAGATCGACGTCATCGAGACGCAGCTCGGGCGCAGTGAGTTCGTGGACGAGGAGTCGCGCCGCGCGGCGATGGAAGGCGCGCACGCGATCGACGAGGCCGCCCGCCACCGCACCGTGGTGGACGAGACCGAGCGCCAGAGCCGGACCCCGTGAGCGACCCCTACCTCGGCCTCACGATGCTCGGCCTCATCGTGGTCGCGATCATGATGGGCTTCCCGACCGCGTTCACGCTGATGGGCCTCGGGATGGTCTTCGGCTTCATCGCGTTCTGGAATCCCCTCCAGCACTGGTACGACAACCGGGTCTTCGACCTGATCGTGCAGCGGACATACGGGGTGATGACGAACGACACGCTGCTATCGATCCCGTTGTTCGTGTTCATGGGCTACATCATGGAACGGGCGGCGCTGGTGGACCGTATGTTCCACAGCGTGCAGCTCGCGTTCCGGCGTGTGCCGGCCTCCCTGGCGGTGACCACCCTGCTGGTGTGTGCGTTCTGGGGCATCGCCTCCGGCATCGTCGGGGCCGTCGTCGTTCTCATGGGCGTGATTGCCATGCGGCCGATGCTGAACGCGGGCTATGACGTGAAGCTGGCCTCCGGCGCGATCACCGCCGGCGGGACGCTCGGCATCCTCATCCCGCCATCGGTCATGCTCATCGTCTACGCCGCGGTGGCCGGGCAGTCGATCGTCAAGCTCTACGCCGCGGCGATGCTGCCGGGCTTCTTCCTGACGTTCCTTTACCTCGTCTACATCCTCGGTTGGGCCATCATCAACCCGAAGATCGCGCCCAAGCTCGCGCCCGACCAGTATCGCGTCGCGGTACCGGAGTATCTCCAGCGCGTGCAGGGCGGGTCCCGGAGCGTCGTCCCGGGCCTCCTCGCCGCTGCGTTCCGCCCGGGTGTGGTGCGCGGGGCCCGCACCGAGAGCGGGACGCCGGCGGGCTACGGCGTGATCGCCAGGAGCTTGCTCGTCCTGTCGGTGCCGGTGCTCCTGACGGTCGGCACATTCGGCGCGGCGTGGTGGTACGTCACCGTCTACAACGCGCCGGAGGCGACCGCGACTGCGCCGGCGAAGCCCGCGACCGTCGCGACGGCACCGACGGCTCCTCCGGCCGCGGCACCGGCACCAGCCGACGACAAGCCGCAGGAAGTGGGCCTGGCCGGCGAAGCCACGGACGATAGCGCCGCCAAGCCGGATGGGCCGCCGCAGGAAGTGACCTCGTTCATGGAACGGACGGCGTCGACCGCGGGCACGATCCCCGCGCACTTCTATCCGTGGTTCTGGGGGCTGGCCGCCGTCTCGGCGCTCCTGCTCCTCGTCTACTTCTGGCGTATGGATGCTGAGCAGCTCGAAATCCTGAAAGAGTTGTGCGCCTCGGTGGTGCCGCTCGGCGTCCTCACCGTCATCGTGCTGGCGGTGATCCTGTTCGGCATCTGCACCGCGACCGAATCGGCCGCGATCGGAGCGCTCGGCGCGCTGTACCTGGCCGTGATGGCGCGGTATCTGCGTCCTGTGCTGTGGTGGAGCCTGGTCGGCTTGATCGTCGGCGTCCTGCTTGGATGGTATGAGGGCGAGGACTTCGCGTCGCTCATCGTGGCGGGGTCGATCAGCGGGACGCTCCTGGGCACGGTCGCGCCGGGGCTCTGGTATCTCAGGACCTCACCGGAGCTCAGGCGCAACGTGAAAGAGTCGACGTTCCTGACGGCGAAGACGACGGCGATGGTGTGCTGGCTCTTCGTCGGCTCGGCGCTGTTCTCCGCCGTGTTCGCATTG
This sequence comes from Candidatus Rokuibacteriota bacterium, assembly GCA_003221655.1. Classification (GTDB taxonomy): domain Bacteria; phylum Methylomirabilota; class Methylomirabilia; order Rokubacteriales; family CSP1-6; genus AR31. Next base: position 430 of record QHSV01000038.1, on the reverse strand, counting down.
CACGGCGGCCAGGGGCTGATCGAGCGCTGGGTGCTCTCCATGAACCTGTCGCCTCTCGGCTTTCAGTTCACGGCGCAGCTGATCATCTTCCTGCTCGGCTGGCCGCTCGAGTGGACCGAGATCATCGTGATCTTCTGCCCGATCTTCATCCCGCTCCTGAGCCACTTCCAGGTCGACCCGATCCTCTTCGGCACCATGGTCGCGGTGAATCTCCAGGCGGCCTTCCTGTCGCCACCGGTGGCGATGTCGGCGTTCTACCTGAAGGGCGTGTCGCCCAAGCACGTGACGCTGAACCAGATCTTCGCCGGGATGATGCCGTACATGATCATTGTCTGCATCTGCCTCGCGTTCATGTACATCTGGCCCGGTATGACCCTCTGGCTCCCGGAGTTTCTCTACGGGAAATAACACTCGGAGGGGGACTTCGTCC
>QHSV01000037.1 GCA_003221655.1 Candidatus Rokuibacteriota bacterium | reverse complement strand
TTCCCGTGCGCTCTTCTGTGTTCGCACGCTGAAATTCGAATCGGCACGCTGAGGAGAGTCATGCCCGGGATCGAAGGCGTCGAGGTCGCGGTCGGCACGTTCACGCGACCGATCGAGCGCAGGCTGAGCGCCCGCCTGCTGAGCCCGCGGATCATCCCGCTGGCACTCGCCCTTGTCACGTTCCTGGTCTTCCTGCCGGCCCTCTGGAACGACTTCGTCGAGTGGGACGACCAGGTCACGCTGACCGGGAATCAGGAGTATCGGGGGCTCACGTGGCCGCACATCCGATGGATGTTCACCACGGTGCTGCTGGGCCACTGGATCCCCCTGACCTGGCTCACGTTCGGCCTCGACTTTGTCATCTGGGGAATGAAGCCCGCGGGCTACCACCTGACGAGCCTGGCGATCTTCGCCGCGAACGCCTCGGTCTTCTACTTCGTCGCGCTGCGATTGCTCCGGCGGGCGGCCGGGTTCGCCGGCGGCACGCTCCGCGTGTCGGCGGTCGCGGCCACGCTCTTTTTCGCCGTCCACCCGCTGCGCGCCGAGTCCGTCGCCTGGGCGACCGAACGGCGTGACGTGCTCTCCGGGCTGTTCTTCCTGCTGACGGTCCTCATGTACCTCAAGGCCTGCGGTGAAGGCGGGAGGCGTCGGCGGTGGCTGCTCGCAGCGTCGGTCGGCCTGTACGGCCTCGCGCTCGTCTCGAAGGGAAGCGTCATGGTGCTCCCGCTGGTGCTCGTCGTGCTCGACATCTACCCCCTCCGCCGGCTCAGCGGGCGCTGGCAAGAGTGGACGGCAGCGCCAGCATGTGCCGTGTGGCTCGAAAAGATTCCATTCCTGGTTCTGGGTATCGCGGGCAGTGTCGTCACCTACTACGCGCAGAACGCGAACATGTTCATCACGCCGCTCGCGCGGTATCCATTGTCCGCGCGCCCAGCCATGGTGTTCTACAGCCTGTGGTTCTACCTCGAGAAGACCGTAGTGCCGCAGGGGCTCTCGCCGCTCTACGAGCTTCCGGCGCGGGTGATCCTGCTCGACCGGCGGTTCCTCGTTCCCGCGATGGCCGTGACGGCGATCACTGCGGCGGTGGTCCTGCTGAGGCGCCGGTGGCCGGCCGGGCTCGCGGTCTGGGCCTACTACGCGATCGCCCTGGGCCCGGTGATCGGGATCGTTCATTCCGGACACCAGCTGACGAACGACCGGTACAGCTATCTCCCCGGACTCGGCTTCGCGCTCGTCGTCGGCGCGGCCGCGGGCGCCGTCGTCCGGGCCGGAGCGGCAGGCACGCTCCGCCCGTCGCTCGCCAGGATGCTGGCCGGCCTCGGTGTCGTGTGGTTCTGCGGCCTGGCCTACCTGAGCGCTCAGCAGGTCCAGATCTGGCGGAATACGGACAGCCTGTGGAGGTACGCACTCGAGTCCGACCCGGCCTGTGCCGTCTGTCACAGCAACTTTGGCACCCATCTCGCGAAGCAGGGATACTTCGGGCTGGCGAAGGACGAATTCGAGCGCGTGCTGGCGCTCCGACCCAACAACGGAAAGATCCATATGAACATCGGGGCCGCGCATGCGGCGCTCGGCGACCCTCCCCGCGCCATCGAGCATTTCCGGCTCTACCTCGAGCGGTACCCGAACGACGTCAACGCGCTCAACAACCTGGGCGCCGCTTTTTTGAGCGACAGGCGCGCCCAGGAGGCGCTCGAGCCCTTGCAGCGCGCGATGAAGATCAAGCCCCGCCAAGCCGGGCCTTACGTCAGCATGGGCTACGCATACGCCGAACTCGGGAAGCTGGCCGAGGCGCTGAGCGTGTTCCGCCAGGCGATCGAGCTGAAGTACGATATGCCGCACGCTTGGGCCGGGCTCGCCCGTGTGTATCTCGAGTCGGGACGCCCGGGCGCCGCGCACACCGCGTGGGGGATCCTCCGCATGCAGGACGCCCAGCTGGCGGCGCGGCTCGGGCCGGCGTTCGTCCAGAGCTGGTGAGGCGATGCTGCAGACCCTCGCCCACACACGTCCGGTCTTCACGCTGGCCGCCGTCATGCTCTTCGGGCTCGCGATCGGGAGCTTCTTGAACGTCGTGATCGCGCGCGTCCCGGCGAGGCGCAGCCTCTGGCGCCCGCGCTCGGCGTGCCCGGGATGCGGCACCGCGATCGCGTGGCACGACAATATTCCGGTGCTGTCATTTCTCGTCCTGCGCGGCCGTTGTCGGGCCTGCGGCATGCCGATCTCGTGGCGCTACCCGATCGTCGAGCTCGTCACGGCTGCTGCGTTCTCGATGGCGTACCTTGCCTTCGGTCCGACGCCGGAATTCGTTGCCGCGGCCGGGCTCCTGTCGGCGCTCATCGCGATCACGGTCATCGACCTGGAGCATCAGCTGATTCCGGACGTGATCACCGTCCCCGGCGTCCTGGCGGGGCTGGCCGCCAACCTGGCCACCGGGCGCGTCTCGTGGCTCGATTCCGCCGTCGGAGTCGTCCTCGCCGGCGGTCTGTTCCTGGTTGTCATTCTCGTGAGCGGCGGCGGCATGGGGGGCGGGGACCTCAAGCTCGGCGCGATGCTCGGCGCCTTCCTCGGCTGGAAGGTGGTGCTCGTCGCCCTGTTCGTCGGCGTCGTCTGCGGTGGGGCTCTCGCGATCGTGCTGCTGGCCTCAGGCCGGTCGGGCCGCAAGGATCCGATCCCGTTCGGCCCCTTTCTCGCTGCCGGCGGGGCCGTGGCGTTGTTCTGGGGCGACAGGATCGTGGCGTGGTACACGGGCGGGTTCGGCCCGTGAACCCCGGATCCTGAAGCAACAACTCGAGCTGCTTCTCTTCAACCTGAACTCTCTGCTGAGGACCATCGACGAAGCCTTGAAGCCATGCGAAAGGCCGGCGGCGTCGATTACGGGCCCCGAGCAGTGAGCGCGACCGACGACGAGCGGTAGCGGTCATTCGCGCGCATCCCAGAGAAGGTAATGAATACGACCGAGAACGATCGAGTAGAAGCGGTCGAGCCCATGAAGAGCACGGCGCGATCAGAGCGTGGCGCCCCGTAGATCCCCGGCGAAGAGCAGTCATGAGCGTGCAGAAGTCATCAATCAACTAATCAACTAAAGGTACGTTAACTCCCGAGAACAACACCCGCAACATTACCGCGGCTTCCTCGGCCACCGTGCCGCTGATTGTCATACCGGTGTCAGCTTGCCGCGTGCGCTGCCTCGGCAGCGAGAGTTGTCGCAGGATCGGATGAATTTCCGAGAATTTTTTCGATGAATTCCCCCGATGCCTTTGCTCACGCCTGGACAGAATCGCGTCAGGTGGCAAGCGCCTTGCTTCTCTGGTGGGGTGCAATGTTGAACGCAAGCCAACCGAACTGCCGCGCTGAGGACACGGCCAAGGGCGTCGTCGGCTCGAGGACGCCCAGCACGGGAGCGGGGAACAAAAGGGGGAACACGGAAATGAGTCAACCGGCGAACCTGCGCGTGCGTCGGAGAGTCATCGTGCTGATCGTTGCCGCGTGGATCTCCGCGGTCGTCTGGACGCCGGGCATCGCCTCGGCGGCGCCGGGCGACGTTCTCAAATCCTGGGTGGTCGCGGTGCCGGCCACACCCTTTGGCGTGGGGTACACGGGTCGGCTCTGGATCTCCAACGTGGTGGATCCGGACGTAGACTATGAGTTCACCATTGACGGCGTGCCAACAGGCCAACGGGCTGCGGCCTGGGTCGGGAGCTGGATCGCCGACATGACGTACCTGCCCGGTCCTAAGCTTCTGTGTCAAGTGAACGTCGGCGGTGACAGAGGGATCTATTGCTGGAACTCCGAGACTGGCGCTATGGCGGGCTCGATCGTCGGAGCGTTTCCCTGGACCCTCAAATCTCAGCGAGGCCTGGCATACCGCGCCGCCGACGACACCTTCTACATCGGTGGATGGACCGAGGGGATCATTTACCGCATCAAGGGCCTCTCGTACGCCGACCGGGGAGCGGTGGTCAGCCAGTGTACCCCGGGAGACCGCAACATCTCGGGCCTCGCGTACAACGCCGTCTTCAATGTTCTCTGGGCGGCCACGAACGGCGAGAACGACACCATCTACGCGCTGGACCCCGATACGTGCGCGATCGTCCCGACGCTCGGGCTCAACGGGACGGGGACGCTGCCGCACCCGGATCCCGGGTTCAACGGCGCCGGGCTGGAAATGGATGAGAACGGCAATCTCTGGACGGTGAGCCAGGGCTCTGCGAGGGCCTTCCTCATCGCGAGCGGGCTGTCCGCAAGCCCGCCGTCTGTCGCCAGCATCAAAGACGTGGTCGACGCCATGCCCGATGCAGCGTTTCGCAACCTCGGACTCCGGCGAGCGTTCGAGGCCCGCCTGACCGACATCCTGCGATCCATCGATGCCGGAAACACCGTGCCCGCAGTCCAGATGCTCCGGAACCTGCGCATGCGAACGGACGGCTGCGGCGCTACGGCCGATCGCGATGACTGGATCGTCGACTGCGGCTGTCAGTCGGCCGTTCGTCCGAAGATCAACGACCTCATCAAGAAGCTCGGAGGCTGACGTGTTTTCTGCCACCCGGCTGTCAGTTTCTCGCCGACGGTGCCGTCCTGTCGCGCGCGTGAGTTCTTCACGAAGCCTAAGTACGGATAAGCAAATGCGAGGAGAGGGGGGTCTCCTGGCACGTCGCTTGCCTACAGGTTCTGGTGCGCGAGATTCTGGTGCGCGTGCCTGCGTCGGGCAACGCCACACCACGAGGGAGAGAGGAATATCCATGCGTGAGATTCTTTGGAAGAACGAGCGGGGCTTGGCGCTTCCCATGGCCGTGCTCCTTCTGCTCGTGCTGACCTCACTGATGCTCGCGTTCGTGTCGCTTGCCCAGACGGAGCCCATGATTGCGAAGAACCACCTGCTGGCGACCCAGGCGCGCGCCCAGGCCGAGGCGGGCTTCGAGCGGGCCGTGTGGGCGCTCTCTCAGGGCGCGATCGCAAAGGCAGTGCCCGCAGCGATTCCGCAGTATGCGATCGACCCCGCCCTGTTGCCCATCGACGGGAGCGTCGCGCCGGCTCCATACAACGGGAGCGTCTACGTGTCAGGCACGACCGGCGGCTTCGAGGTGACCGTCACGAGGAAGCCGGGAATGGGGACGAACCAGCGGGAGGTCGAGGCGATCGGTTACGCCCCGGGCAACACGGCTCCCACGCGCTCGCGCCGGAGGATCGTGGCGACCGTCGAGAAGCTGCCGGACGTGGCGTTTGACACTCCCTGC
>QHSV01000036.1 GCA_003221655.1 Candidatus Rokuibacteriota bacterium | reverse complement strand
GTGTCGTCGGTGACCGCCCCGCGATCGAGCGGCGCATTGAGATCGGCGCGCACGAACACACGTCGCCGCGCCAGGTCCAGGTGCGCGATCGTCAGCTTCGCCAATTAAAGCGTCGTGGCGATGAACCGGATCAGATCACGCACCCGGGAGGCGTAGCCCCACTCGTTGTCGTACCAGGCGAGTACCTTGACGAGGGTCCCCTCGATCGCCGCCGTCGACGGTAGGTCGATGATGGAGGAGTGCGGGTTTCCGTTGAAGTCGGACGAGACGAGCTCCTCGTCGCACACGTCCAGAATGCCGCGGAGCCTCCCCGACGCCGCCTCCCGGAAGGCGTCGTTCACCGCGGCGACCGAGGCCGGGTGCTCGAGCTCGGCGACCAGGTCCACCACCGATACGTTGATCGTCGGCACGCGGATCGCGATGCCGTCGAGCTTTCCCTTGAGCTTCGGCAGCACCAGCCCGACCGCCGTGGCCGCGCCGGTGGTCGTCGGGATCATGCTGACCGCGGCGGCGCGCGCCCGGCGGAGGTCCCGGTCCGGGAAGTCGTGGACGTTCTGGTCGTTCGTGTAGGAGTGGACCGTCGACGCGAAGCCGCGCTTGATCCCGAACTGGTCGTCGAGCACCTTGGCGGTCGTCGCGAGACAGTTGGTGGTACACGACGCGTTGGAGATGATCCGGTGCCGTGTCGGCTCGTACGTCTGCTCGTTCACACCGAGCACGATCGTGGCGTCGGGGTCCTTCGCGGGCGCGGTGATGATCACCTTCTTGGCGCCGGCCTGCAGGTGCTTGGAGGCCGTGGCGGTATCGCGGAAGATGCCGGTGGATTCGACGACGACGTCGACGCCGAGGTCGCGCCACGGCAGCGTTGCCGGGTCCTTGAGGGCGCAGACGCGGATCTCTCTTCCGTCCACGAAGATCGCCTCGCCCTTGGCCGTGACCTCCGCGCGGAGCGTGCCGTGGACGGAATCGTGCTTCAGAAGGTGGGCCAGGGTCTTCGCATCCGCCAGATCGTTGACCCCGACCACCTCGATCTCCCTCGTCTCGAGCGCCGTACGGAAAAAGACCCGTCCGATCCGACCGAATCCATTGACACCTACGCGAACACTCATGGACGAACTCCTTATGGGGATTGTAGGACGTCCGATGTCGACGAATTATACGGCCGCGTGGAGGACGCGAGCAACTGTTAGAACCCCCACACACCGGGCCCCGCCGCCGCGCAGCGCCCGAGCGCACTCGCCGAGCGTCGCGCCGGTTGTGAGAACGTCGTCCACGACGAGGACGTGGCGGCCCGCGACGGCGCGCGACGCTCGGAACGCGCCGCGCACGTTCACTCGGCGTTCCGCCGCCGGGAGGTCGCTCTGCGGCTTGGTGGCACGCACCCGCGCGAGCCAGCGGGGCCGGGTTGGAACACCCAGGCGCTTCGCGATCCGCTGGGCGAGGAGCGCGGCCTGATTGAAGCCGCGCTCGCGCTCCCGCTCGCGCGCCAGAGGCACGGCAATGACCGCCTCGATGCCTTCCAGCAGCGATGCGACGCACTGTTCTATCGCGAGATCGCCGAGGGGCCGCGCCAACGCGCGCTTGCCGGAGAACTTGAAAGCGTGGAGCGCTTCCCGAAGCGCTCCCTCGTAGACCGCCGCCGAACGCGCGTAGTCGTACTGCGGTGGGTCCGTTGTGCAGGTCGAGCACGGGCGGGAGGGGGCGGCCCCCACGACCGGCTGCGTCACCCACTCGCCAGAATCGCAGCTCTCCGAGCTGCGGCCGGGACTCGGGGGTCCCACTCCGCCGGTCGTGGGGGCCGCCCCCTCCCGCCCGTGCTCGACGCGGTGCGGACCATCGAACGTCACCGCGGTCGGCGACGATGCGCCGCAGACATGGCACCACGGCGCAGCGAGACGGGTGATCGCGCCCCAGCAGCGCCCACAGAGGGGATCGCGGCGGCCAGCGCCGAGGGTGCCCTCGCAGATCGAGCAGAAAGCGGGAAAGACGAGATCGAGCGCGGCCAGGGTGAAGCCCAAGGGCATGGATGCCGAGACTACGCGCGAACCGGGCGCAGCGTGTTCCAGCGCTGGCACTGGGCGCAGCGGTCCTGCCACATCGGTCTTCCGGCCCCGCACGCCTCGCACCGATGCGGCCAGTCGAACGCGTGCCCGAGTTGCAGGGCGCGACGATACTCCTCAAAGGCCTCGCGGGTCTGCCCGCGTCGCTCGAAGACGGCGCCGAGGAGCGCGTGGACGACGGGCGAGCCGGGCACGCGCACCTCGACCTTCTCGAGCTGGTCCGCGGCCTCGTCGAGCATCTCCAGCTCGAAGAAGACCCGGCCGAGCGCCACGGCGAGGGCGAGATCGTCTGGCGCCCGCTCGACCGCCGCTCGGTAGAGCGCGATCATGCGGCTCGGCCGGCCCTCTTGCCGATATGCCCGCTCGAGCCGGGCGAGGAGGGGCAGCGCGGGGAACACCTCGGCGGCGCGCTCCCAAGCGCGCACGGCCTCGCGGTGGTCGCCTGTGAGCTCGTAGGCGTCGCCCAGCGCGAGCGCCGCCGGAAGGAAGAGACGGTCGGCCCGAGCGGCACTCCGAAAGTGCCCGAGGGCCCCGCTGGCGTTGGCGCGCGCCACCTCGGCGCGGCCGAGCTCGTAGTAGATGACGGCGAGCCACTCCGTCTCCGGCGACCGTTCCGTCGAGCCGACGGTCCCGAGCACCCGTTGCTGCGCCTCGAGGGCCTCGGGCCACCGACCCGCCGCGGCCGCAAGGTCGCGGAGGCCCCGGAGCGCCCCGAGGTGGCCGCGGTGCGACTGCAAGATGAGCCGGTACAGAGTCCTGGCTTCGTCGTTGCGGCTCAAACGGCGCGCATCCTGGGCGCGCTGCAGGAGCTCGGTCGTCGCCGCATCGTCCGCTGCGGCCCCCGGAGCCATGCGGAAGTTGAAAAGGTCCTTGAGCGACAGGCCGAGGGACAGGAAAGAGCGAAAGGAGACCGGCACCTTCACGGACGCGGTGACTCGTGTGGAGCGACGAGCAGAGGCGCGACGGGATCGCGCACAGCTAGCCCGTGGCCATCCGCTCCTCTTCCTCGACCAGCCGCTGGCAGTCGATGCAATGGCGCGCGAAGGGCAGCGCCTCGAGCCGTTTTTCGGAGATCGGCTCGCTGCACCGCTCGCACGAGCCGAACGCGCCGTCGGCCAGCTTCTGGAGCGCCGACACGACGTCTCGCAACAGGCGCCGGTCGCCGTTGCCCAGCTCGAAGAAAAATTCCCTCGTATATGCGGTGTTCGCTTGGTCGCCGAGGTCCTTGATCGAGTCGTCTTCCTGATCTTTTCCGTACAGGGCCGTTCGCCCGACTTCCTCGGTCAGCTGCCGCTGCTTCTCGACGAGGAGCTTTTTGAAGTACGCGAGCCGATCCTTTCGCATCTGGACCTCCTGCCCCATCACGAGGGCGCGCACTCAAGAGACAGACGCTAGCACGCGTCCCCGGAGCGCGCAACTCCTTCGCGCCGCACGCGCATGCTCTGATCACGAGCCGTCGAGCGGCACGACCGGCGCGTCGCCCCACAGGCGCTCGAGCGCGTAGTAGGCGCGGGTTTCCTCGAGAAACACGTGCATCAGCACGTCGCCGTAGTCGAGGAGGACCCAGCCGCTCTCAGCGACGCCCTCGGCGTGCCGCAGCTGCACCCCGTCCCCCTTGAGCTCGCCGCGGATCGCGTCGGTGATCGTCCGGAGATGGGTCGTCGATTTGCCGCTGCAGATGAGAAAGTAGTCCGTGACGCTCGACACGCGTTGCACATCGAGCACGACGAGGTCGCCGGCCCGCTTGTCCAGCGCCACGCGCGCGGCGCGGCGCGCCTTCCATTCCGCCGACGTCGTCGTCACGACCCGTCGGCGCGGTAGAGCCGCTTGGCCTGGATGTACGCGGCGACCGCCTCGGGGAGCCGGTACGCGATGGATCGCCCCTCCCGCACCCGGCGCCGGAGATCCGACGCCGAGATAGGCAGCGAGATCGCGCGGACGATCAGCGGCTCGTCGCGGATCTCGTGCACGACCTTCCGGACTGCCGCGCTCTCGGGATCGAAGGCGCTGCCCGCGCGCGGCACGACGACGATCTGCGCGAGCGCGGCGACGCGCCGGGGCGTCCGCCACGTGAGCAGGTCGAGGAACGTCTCCGACCCGACGATCAGAAACAGCTCCTCGCGCGGGAGGCGGAGCGCGTCGAGCGTATCCACGGTGTACGAGGGCCCGGAGCGGCGCAGCTCGAGGTCGGAGACGGCGAACTTCGGATGACCTGCGATCGCGAGCTGCACCATCGCCTGTCGGTCCTGCGCGGGAGCGAGTTGCGCGTTCGGCTTGTGTGGCGGCTGCGCGGCGGGCATGAAGAGCACCCGGTCGAGCCCAAGGGCATCCAGAACTTCGTCGGCGAGCAGCAAGTGCCCGTAGTGGATGGGGTTGAAGGACCCGCCGAAGACGGCCGTGCGCGCCACGCCTAGCTCAGAGCCGATGCGATCCGGAGCGGCACCTAGTCCCGCACCTGCCCGTCGCCCTGCACGATGAACTTCGTCGTCGTCAGCTCCCGCACCCCGACCGGCCCGCGGGCATGCACGCGGGAGGTCGAGATTCCCATCTCGGCGCCCATGCCGAACTGGTTGCCGTCCACCAGCCGTGTCGAGGCATTCACGAGGACGGCGGCCGCATCGACCTCGCGCGCGAACCGGCGGGCATGCGCGCGGTCATTGGTCACGATCGCCTCCGCCAGGCCCGTCCCGTGGCGCTGGATGTGGCGGATCGCCGCGTCGAGGTCGTCAACCACGCGGATCGCGAGGACCAGGTCGAGATACTCGGTATCCCAATCGGCCTCCGTCGCCGGGCTCGCCCCGGGAACCAGGGCGACCGTGTGCGGACACCCGCGGAGCGCAACGCCGGCTTCGGCGAGGCGCGCCGCCAGCGCCGGCAGGAGACCGGGCGCGATGTCGCGGTGGACCAGGAGCGTCTCGAGCGCGTTGCACACGCTCGGCCGTTGCGCCTTCGCGTTGACCACTATTCCGATGGCCATCGCGGTGTCGGCGCCGGCGTCCACGAAGACGTGCACAAGGCCCTTGTCGTGCTTGAGCACGGGCACGCGCGAGCGCTCGCTCACCCACCGCACGAACTCTTCGCCGCCCCGCGGGATGACGAGATCCACGAGCCCGTCGAGCTCGAGCAGCGCGGCCACGGCGGCCCGGTCCGTGGTGTCGACGAACTGGATCGCGTCGGCGGGGGCGCCCACCTTTTCCAGGGCCTTCGCGAGCACCGCCGCGATGGCGGTATTGGACTCGATCGCCTCGCTGCCGCCACGCAGCACGACCGCGTTGCCCGCCTTCACACAGAGGCCCGCGGCGTCAGCCGTGACGTTCGGCCTGGACTCGTAAATGAATGCGACCACCCCCAGCGGCACGCGCACGCGCGAGATCTCGATGCCATTCGGACGTCGCCACGACTCGACGACGGCCCCGACGGGATCCGGAAGCGCGGCGATCTCCCGGAGCCCCTGCGCCATCTCCTCGACCCGCGCCTCGGTGAGCGTCAGACGATCGAGAAACGCCTTCGTCACCCGACCGCGCGCGCGCTCGAGGTCGGCCCGATTCGCTTCGAGTAGCGCCTCGCTCTTCTCCACGAGCCCCCGCGCCATCTGGGCCAGCGCGTCGTTCTTGGTCTTGGTCGGGCAGAGCGCCAGGGCGCGCGCGGCTTCGCGCGCCGCCCGCGCGCGAGTCTGGATGAGGGTCCGGGCGTCCATAGGCATCCCCTAGAAGATCACCAGGTTGTCCCGGTGGATCACTTCGTCGAAGCTCTTGTACCCGAGCCGCTGCTCGATCTCTTGCGTCTTCGCCCCCCGGATCTTGCGCAGCTCCGCCGCATCGAAGTTGACGACGCCGCGCGCGAACTCCTTACTCCCGGCGCCCCCCAGGAGGGCCACCACCTCGCCCGAGGCGAAATCCCCCTCGACCTCGACTATGCCTGAAGGCAGGAGGCTCTTGCCACGCTGAGTTAATGCCGCCAGTGCGCCCGCATCGACCGTGACCCACCCCTGCGGCGGGACGGCGAACGCGATCCAGCGCTTCCG
>QHSV01000035.1 GCA_003221655.1 Candidatus Rokuibacteriota bacterium | reverse complement strand
TCGGCGTGGACGTGAAGGACATCACCTACGTCGGGAGCCAGAACTGGCCCTTCCCGAGCCAGCTCATGGTCGGCTTCGTCGCCACCTACGCGGGCGGCGAGATCCGGGTCGACCCGGAGGAGCTGGAAGACGCCCGCTGGTTCCCCTGCTCGAGCCTCCCCGGGCTTCCTTCGCGCCACAGCATCTCGCGCTTCCTCATCGACAACTTCGGTCGCTGATTCGTCGGGGGCAGAGGAAGTGCGTTTCTTCCTCACGAGGGGTGAAGGAGGCGTTCATGCCAAACAGGGTGAGGGTCAATCTCGCGAATCCGGCAGAGCTACTCGAGCTCCCGGGCATCGGACCCGAACAGGCGCGGGCCATTCTCAAGTTTCGCGCCGAGCACGGGCCCATCCAGGATGTGGGCCAGCTCGCGAACGTCCTGCGCGCGTGGCCCGTCCCCGACGCGATGTGGGAGCGCGTGGCCTTCGATCCCGCGGAAACCACCGCGCCGGAAGCGCCGGGCGCCTAGAGGAGGCCTGACTCTCCTCGGGCTGCCGCTGGCGAAGCCGGCGCAACAGGCGTCTAATCAGCGTACCGCCACGCCGGGTGAAGGGTGGCGTCGTCAAGGAGGCTAGCCATGGTGATCCGCATTACTTGGGGCAAGCTTCGGGCAGGCGCGTGGGCCGAGTACGAGCGTACCTACCGGGAGAACGTCCTCACCAAAGGTAAGTCTCTCAAGGGCCTGCGCGGCCGCTGGCTGGCTCAGGACGCGGCCGACAAGGACACGGGATTCGCGGTGAGCCTGTGGGACAACACCGCGGACATGCAGGCCTACGAGCAGAGCGCGCTGTACCGGGAGATCATGGCGCCGCTCCAGCCGTTCTTCGTGGGTGACTACAAGACCTATCGCTGCGACGTGAAGTACACCGACGTCGGCGCGTAGCCGCCCGGGGCGGACGTTCGGCCGGGCGATCAGCGCCAAAACGTCAGCCAGACGAGGCCCCGGCGGGGACCGGGAGCTCGGCGCCGCACTCCTGACAGGTTCGCAGCGCCGCGCTCGCGTTGAACCGCTGGATGACTGCGCGCAGCTCAACCTCGATGTTCGCGCACGAGAACGTCGCCTCGTAGAGCTTGCCGCCGCAGCGCTCGCAGAACCACGCGAGCTGGTCGAGTTCGTCGGGCCGGCGCTTGCGCTCGATGACCAGCCCCCAGGTGTCCGGCGGGCGGATCGGGCAGTGCGGTGTGCCCGCGCGGCAGAGCATGACTTCGCCCTCACGCACCTGGATGTCGCGCAGCTTGCCATCGGCGTCGATGCACCGCACCGTGATTAGATGAACTCGCTCTCCGGAAACACCTCCTTGTTCGCCACCGGCCCGCTGAACAAACTCTTGTTCTCCTCAATCCACCGCATGAGATGAACCGGCGCAATATTCCCCATCGACCCCCCTCCCCACGAAAACGTCCGCCACTCTACCCCCCCGAGTCGTCATCGTCTACACAGGTGCCGCTGGTCGTGGGTCGGGTTGACGGGCGGGGTCCGCGCGACCCGTTCCCTCCAGTGACGACCGGCGCCGCCCGCGGAGATCGCAGCGCTCAGTGTTGAACTTCAGCGACCCAGGCGGTCGTCCGTCCGCCGACGGTGAGATAGCGGATGCGCTCGCCGCGTGCCGTCATGGGACTCCGCAAGCGCTTGCTCCACCGCGTGTGGAAAAGCCACTTCGCCGGGAACCGGTCGCTGTCGGCGCCGACGCGAACCGCCGTGGCGACGACCGCACGCAGCCGCCCGCGGAGCCGTCCGATCTCCGCCGCCGTGAGGGTGTGCGCGCGCCGGCGCGGGTCGATACGGGCCTGGTAGAGCACCTCGTCGGCGATCCAGTTCCCGACGCCCGCCGAGAAGGACTGGTCGAGCAGCACGGCCTTCACCGGCGCCGCGCGCTCGCCGAAGAGCGCGCCGAGTTGGCGGACCGGCGGCAGGTCGCGAAGGGCGTCGAAGCCGAGCAGGCTGATCGGCGGCTCGGCGGGCGGGTCGTGGCGCAAACGCACACGGCCCAGTCGCCGCGCGTCGCAGAACGCGACCTCGCCGCCGTCCCCGAGCACGAGAAGCAACTTGAGAAAGCGGGGCGGCCACTGACCCTCACGCGCCCTGCGGCCTTCCATCACGAGCCGGCCGCGGCGGCGGCCGCGGACCTCGATCCCGCCGGCCATCCCGAAGTGAAAGCATGGCCAGGGCCGGCGGTCGAGCTCGAGCCAGAGGTGCTTGCCGTGGCGGCGGGCCGCGATCACCCGACGACCCAGCAGAGCCCGCCGCACGCGCGCCGGGCTCACGCCCTGGAACACGATGGGATCGCGCACGCAGCGGACGGCGACGATTCGCCGCCCGACCGCGGCGCGGGCGAGCAGGCGGCGGGCGGCTTCGACCTCCGGGAGCTCGGGCATCGGGCGGTAGTGTACGATGAGATCCCCGCGAGGGGACCGAGGCAGCCGAGCGGTGCAACGTGCTACCCTGCGACCCTAACCCGAACCAGTGAGGACCCGGCGATGGCGCGGATGACCGGTGGTGAAGCGATCGTGAAAGCTCTCGCGCGGGAAGGCGTGCAGGTGGCGTTCGGCCTCCCCGGAGTGCAGCTCTACGGCATCGTCACCGCGTTCCGCGACGAGCCCCTCCGCTTCATCACCGTGCGTCACGAAGGGTCATCGAGCTACATGGCCGACGGCTACGCGCGCGCCGGCGGCGGCATCGGCGTCGCGGTGGCGGTGCCCGGTCCCGGCCTGCTCAACGCCTCGGCGGGCCTCAACACCGCCTACTCCGCCTCCTCACCCGTGCTGATGATCTCCGGCCAGATCCCGCGCAGCCAGATCGGCAAGCAGATCGGCGTGCTCCACGAGCTCGATAACCAGCTCGACGCGCTCGCCGGCTCCACCAAGTGGCGCCGCAGCATCCTCGAGGTCGCGGATGCGCCGCGGATCGTCCACGAGGCTTTCGGCCAGCTACGCAGCGGGCGGCCGCGGCCGGTCGCGATCGACATGCCGTGGGACACGATGGAAGAAGAGGTCGACGTGACGCTCGTGCCGGGCGGGCATCCGCCGCGCGCCGCGGCGCCGGCCGCCGACATCGATCGGGCGGCCGAGATGTTGTTGCGCGCCGAGCGGCCCGTGATCTACGCGGGCGGCGGTGTCCATCTCTCGGGCGCTCACGAGGCGCTCGCCGCTGTCGCCGAGCTTCTCCAGGCCGGCGTCGTCGAAACGGCCGAGGGTAAGGGCGCCATCAGCGACGCCAGCGATCTCTCGCTGGGCGCCGGGCTGTTCCCCAAGAGCCCCCTGCGTGGCTATCTCGACGTCGCCGACATCGTCCTCGCCGTCGGCAGCCGGTGTGCGCTCGCCGCGTTCAAGCCGGACCAGCAGGTGATCCAGCTCGACGCGGACGCCGAGGAGATCGGGCGCAACCACAAGAAGACCTTCGGCCTCGCCGGCGACGCGAACGCCACGCTCGAGAGGCTGCTCGAGCGGCTGCGCGGAGGCGGCACGCCGCGCCCGTCGCGCAAGACCGAGCGGGAGAAGCTTCGCGCCGAGGTCGGCGCCTTGATGACCCAGGAGCCGAACTCCTCGATCCTGCGATCGCTCCGCCAGGGCATTCCCGAGGATGCGATCGTCGTGGCCGGCATGACGCAGATCGGGTACTACTCGCGGCCGTTCTTCCCGGTCTACCGCCCGCGGACCTACATCACGTCGTCCTACTCCGGCAATCTCGGCTTCGAGTACCCGACGGCGCTCGGCGCCAAAGTGGCGTGCCCCAACCGCCCGGTGGTCCTGGTCTCGGGCGACGGCGGCTTCCTCTACTACGCGCAGGAGATGGCGACGGCCGTCCAGCAGCAGATCAACGTCGTCGCGGTGGTCTTCAACGACAACGCCTACGGCAACGTCGCGCGCGACCTCGACGAGCACTGGGGCGGGAAGTTCGGGGCGGAGCTCCACAACCCGGACTTCGTCCGCCTCGCCGAGGCGTATGGCGCCGTGGGTCGGCGCGCCAATGAGCCCGCCGAGGTAGGTCGGCTCATCGCCGACGCGATCCAGATGGACCGGCCCGTGCTGATCGAGGTCCCGGTGGGGCGGATGGCGCGACCGGTGTTCTTCTCGCCGCTCAAGACGCTGCCCCGCTATCAGCACTGAGCCCGGCGAGGCACGAAGGAGAGCCCGATGGAATTCGAGTACTCGAAGAAGACGAAGATGTACATGGAGCAGCTCACCGACTTCATGACCAAGTACATCTACCCCAACGAGCGCGTCTTCCACGACCAGCTCAACGCCGGCCCTACCCGCTGGCAGATCCCGCCGATCATGGAGGAGCTGAAAGCGACCGCGCGCGAGCGCGGGCTCTGGAACCTCTTCCTGCCCGAGAGCGAGCGCGGCGCCGGGCTCACCAATCTCGAGTACGCGCCGCTCTGCGAGATCATGGGCCGATCGCCCATCGCGCCCGAGGCCTTCAACTGCTCGGCGCCCGATACCGGCAACATGGAGACCATCGAGCGCTACGGCGGGCCGGAGCAGAAGCAGCAGTGGCTCCAGCCGCTGCTCGAAGGCAAGATCCGCTCCGCGTTCGCGATGACCGAGCCGAAGGTCGCCTCGTCGGACGCGACCAATATCGAGTCGTCCATCGTCCGCGACGGCGATGCCTACGTCATCAACGGGCACAAGTGGTGGACCTCGGGCATCGGCGACCCGCGCTGCAAGATCCTCATCTTCATGGGCAAGACCGACGCGAAGAACCCCGATCGCTACAAGCAGCAGTCCATGATCCTGGTGCCGCGCGACACGCCGGGCATCAAGGTCCTCCGCATGCTGACCGTGTTCGGCTACGACGACGCGCCCCACGGCCACGGCGAGGTGCTCTTCGAGAACGTCCGCGTGCCCGCCTCGAACATGCTGCTGGGCGAAGGGCGCGGCTTCGAGATCGCCCAGGGCCGCCTCGGTCCCGGCCGCATCCACCACTGCATGCGCCAGATCGGCGTCGCCGAGCGCGCGCTCGAGCTGATGTGCACGCGCTCGCAGAACCGCGTGGCGTTCGGCAAGCGGCTCGCCGAGAACGACATCACGCTCGAGCGCATCGCGCAGTCACGCATCGAGATCGACCAGGCACGGTTGCTCGTCCTGCACGCGGCCTACATGATGGACACTGTCGGCAACAAGGCCGCGAAGCAAGCGATCGCCGAGATCAAGGTGGCCGTGCCCAACATGACGCTTCAAGTTGTCGAGCGCGCCATGCAGCTCCACGGCGGGGGCGGCGTGAGCCAGGAGTTCCCGCTGGCGTCGATGTGGGCGCACTCGCGCACGCTACGCTTCGCCGACGGACCCGACGAGGTGCACCGGCGCCAGATCGGCCGGCTGGAGCTCCGCAAGCACGGTTGAGCTGAGCGGCGCGCGACGGATCGTCGCCGGCCTGGAGGCCGCCGGGGTGACGCTGGCGGCCTCGGTGCCCGACACGTGGATCGGCACGCTCATGCGGACGGTGCGCGAGTCCAAGAAAATCCGCGCCCTCGATGCCGCGCGCGAGGAGGAGGCGGTGGCGATCGCCTGCGGTGCCGGCCTCGCAGGCGGACGCGGCGCCGTGCTCATCCAGAATGCCGGGCTCTTCAACTGCGGCGGCGTCCTGGCCGGGCTCGTGCAGCTCTACCGCATCCCGTGCTTTTTCATCGTGTCCTATCGCGGTGACGGGCGTGACCCGGTGTACTACCACGCTCCGAAAGGGCGCGTCACCGAGCCGACGCTTTCGGCCTGGCGCGTGCCCTTTGCCATCGCCGGTCGTACCGCCGACGTCGAGGGCCAGGTCGTCCGCGGTGTCGAGGCGGCCGTCGAGTCGCGCGGTCCCTTCGTGCTGCTGATCAGCGGCGAGGACCTCGCGTGACTTCCCGCAAGCCGCTGCTCGAGGCGCTCGCCGGCCTGCTCACGCCGGACGACGTCCTGGTCTCGTGCCTCGGCGCCAACGCGCGATACCTGCCTCATCTCACGGTGCCCGCTCCCGTGTTCGCCCTGTGCGACTCGATGGGCGCGGCGATCCCGCTGGCGCTCGGCATGGCCTTGCAGCGCCCGGACCGACACGTGGTGGCGCTGGAAGGCGACGGCTCACTGCTCATGTGCCCGAACGTGCTGGCCACGGTCGCCGCCGCCCGCCCCTCGAATCTCACGGCGCTCCTCTGGGTGAACGGCCACTACGAGTCCTCGGGCGGGCAGGCGCTCCCGTCCGCGCCGGTCGACTGGGTCGCGCTCGCGAAAGCCATCG
>QHSV01000034.1 GCA_003221655.1 Candidatus Rokuibacteriota bacterium | reverse complement strand
CCCTCGTGCCGGCCGCTGAAGTTGGCGAGGATCTCGTAGCCGGGATGAAGCCCGATCGCGAACGCCATCGGCGCCGGGAGACCGCGCTCCTGGTACTTCATGAGATGCGCCCAGTTGTGGCGCGCCGCCATCCAGAAGCCCATCTTCCGCGGTCCCCGGACGAGCGCGCGAATGATGGCCTCGTTGCGCACGCCGGTGTCGAGGTCCTTGGTGATGGTGACACCGGAGCCGAGGTAGCGGCCCGCATCGCCCTCGGAGTGGATCGGAATCGGGAGCGTCGTGATATCGGCGTCGGCGCCGAGCAGCTTCACTTCCTTGCACGGGCCGTCGGAGACGATCTTCGATCCGCCGGGCACGCGCGTGAACATGCGGTCGGAGAGCTCGCGCACGACGCTCTGCGGCGCAGTCCCGAGCGCCTTCGCCTGGCGCTGGCGATCTTTCACCAGGATGTCGCAGAGCTTCCAGCCCGGGAAGCCCGTGAGCCGATTCAGAAGAATCGGCCGGGGGCTGGCCGAGCAGAGCGCGCCGGCCTGGGTGATCGGATCGATCTCGTCGTCGACGCGGATCAGGTCGTCGCCCAGTGCGGCAAGGAAGTCTCTCAGGTTCAGGGCCATGGCCGTCTCCTCAGGCGCGTTGTAGCAACCGGAACTCTCGAAGTCAAACCCGTCCGGACGCCTGGCGCTACTTCGCCGTGTCCGAACCTCCGGCGGCCTGCAACGTGACGTCGTCGCCGACGATCAGGAAGATCACTTCGCCATTCGACGCCTTGTATCGCCACGTTTCCACGGGCCCGAGCTTGGTGATGTCGTCAGGCTTGCCGAGTGCCCGCTCGAGCTCCGCGCGCCTGGAAATGTCCCGCGTCTTCGCGACGATCTCTTCCTTCGACGCCCGGCCACACGCCACCAGGCCGAGCACGATCAACCCGCACGCGAATGCTCTCACCATGGTCGTGTTCATCGGATCACCTCACTCCTCGGTGACGACAGACTACCGGATTTCGCCCTTGACCGAACCCCCACCCTCGGTATTAGTGGGGGCTCCGGGGAGTCGAATTCTCAGGGGGTGCGATCATGGCCGTTCCCGCCAAGCCGAACACGCTGACGCTCCCGTACACCGGCAAGGAGTTTCTCGAGAGCCTCGACGATGGTCGCGAGGTTTGGATCTATGGCGAGCGCGTCAAGAACATCACCACGCACCCGGCGTTTCAGAACTGCGCCCGGATGCTCGCCCGTCTCTACGACGCTTTGCACGAGGACCACGCGCGTGGCCGGCGCGTGCTCACCGAGCCCACCGAGTGGGGCGGATTCACGCATCGCTACTTCCGCGCGCCGACGACGGTGGCAGCGCAGGTCGCGGGGCGCGACGCGATCGCGGCGTGGGCACGCCTCACCTATGGCTGGCTCGGACGCTCGCCTGACTACAAGGCGGCGTTTCTCGGGACGCTCGGGGCGAACGCCGAGTTCTACGCGCCCTACCAGGACAACGCCCGGCGCTGGTACCGCTACGCCCAGGAACGCGTGCCGTTCATCAACCACGCGATCATCCATCCTCCCGTCGACCGGAATATCGCGCCCGGTGCGCCCGGAGGCCCCACCGACGTCTACGCACGGGTCACCAAGGAGACGGACGCTGGCATCTACGTCTCCGGGGCAAAAGTGGTCGCGACCGGCTCGGCGCTGACGCATTTCACCTTCGTCGCCCATCATGGGCTCATCCCCGTCCAGGGGAAGGACTTCGCGGTCGTCTTCATGGTGCCGACCAACGCCAAGGGCGTGAAGCTCATCTGCCGGGTCTCGAACGAGCTGCGCGCCGCCGTGCTGGGCAGCCCGTTCGATTACCCGCTCTCCAGCCGGCTGGACGAAAACGATGCGATCTTCGTAATGGACGACGTGTTCGTGCCCTGGGACGACGTGTTCGTGTACGCTGACGTCGAGAAGGCGAACAACTTCTTCCCGCGCACCGGGTTTCTCCCGCGCGCCCTCTTCCACGGCTGCACCCGTCTCGCCGTGAAGCTCGACTTCATCACCGGCCTCCTGATCAAGGCGACCGAGATCACCGGCGCGCGGTCGTTTCGGGGCGTGGAGGCGAACATCGGCGAGGTCATCGCCTGGCGCAACATGATCTGGGGCTTGTCGGACGCGATGGCGAAGGGCGCCGACCCGTGGACGGGCGGCTGCATCCTGCCCGCCATGGAGCCGGCCGCGGCGTATCAGGTGCTGGCGCCCGAGGCCTACGTCCAGGTCAAGAACCTCATCGAGAAGACCGTGGCGAGCGGGCTCATCTATCTCAACTCGCACGCGAAGGACTTCAAGACGGCTGACCTCCGCAAGTACCTCGATCTCTATCTCAGGGGATCGGGCGGCGTGGACGCGGTCGGGCGGGTCAAGCTCATGAAGCTCCTGTGGGACGCGATCGGGACCGAGTTCGGGGGCCGGCACGAGCTCTACGAGATCAACTACTCCGGCAGCCACGAGGAGATCCGGCGCTACGCGCTCTTCGGCGCCGTCGCCTCGGGCCAGTACGAGCGCTGGAAGGAGTTCGCCGAGACCTGCATGGCGGAGTACGATCTCGACGGGTGGAAGGCGAAGGACTTGGTCAACACCGGAGAGAGAGCCGCCCCGGCATGAGCCCGTCTTCCGCCGGCGCGCGCTTCCGGGCAGCGGTCGCAGCCGAGCGGCCGCTGCAGGTCGTCGGCTGCATTTACGCGTACGCCGCGCGTATGGCGGAGCGTGTCGGCTTCAAGGCGATCTACCTCTCGGGGGGCGGTGTTGCCGCGGGCTCGCTGGGCCTCCCCGATCTCGGCATCACGACGCTGGATGATGTCCTCACGGACGTGCGCCGGATCACCGGCGTGACCCGGCTCCCGCTGCTCGTCGACGCCGATACCGGATTCGGCAGCGCGTTCAACATCGCGCGAACGGTCCGATCGCTGATCGCGTCCGGAGCGGGCGCCATGCACATCGAAGATCAGGTGCAGGCCAAGCGCTGCGGGCACCGGCCGGGGAAGGCCATCGTCACCCGGGCGGAAATGGTCGACCGCATCAAGGCCGCGGTCGACGCGAGGACCGACCCCGAATTCGTCATCATGGCTCGCACCGACGCCCTCGCCGTCGAGGGTCTCGACTCCGCGATCGACCGCGTCACGGCCTGCGTGGAGGCCGGCGCGGACCTGGTCTTTCCGGAAGCGGTCACCGATCTCTCGACGTACCGGCGCTTCGCCGACGCCGCCGGGGTCCCGATCCTCGCCAACATCACCGAGTTCGGCGTGACACCGTTGTTCACCGTCGACGAGCTCGCGAGCGCTGGCGTAGGCGTCGTCCTGTATCCCCTCTCCGCCTTCCGCGCGATGAACGCTGCGGCACTCGTGGTCTACGAGACGCTGCGCCGGATGGGCACGCAGAAACCCGTCGTGTCCTCGATGCAGACGCGCGCGGAGCTCTACGACTTCCTCGACTATCACGCGTACGAGGGCAAGCTCGACGAGCTCTTCGCCAGGGACAAGGAGGAGTGACGCGCGCTCCCGGGTTGTCTCCTGGGAGGAAAGTCGCCGGAATCTGATCAGAAACTCACCAGATCCCGGGTCGATACCAATGGTTGGTCGAGCCAAATTTTAGCGTAATTTCAGCAGCTTCCCACCATTCGAGCCCCTGGCACCCAGAGTGCTACCCCCTACTTGGCATGGACGTCTCGAGCGCGAGTCCGGGAGTTGGGAGCTTCCTCGAGGTGCTTGGCGCGGCCACGGCAGAGCGTGGGGCGCAAATGCTCGAGGACCTGCTGCAACTCGGGATCGCGATCGGCAGCGACGGCGAGCTCTCCTCCGTCCTCGACCGGATCGTGACGCAGGCGCGCCGGTTCACGGGGGCCGAGGCGGCGACCCTCTTCCTCCGCGAGGGCACCTATCTTCGGTTCGCTGTCGTCCAGAACGAAGTGACGGCGCGCCGGCGCGGCGAACACGATATGCAGCATCGGCTCGAGGTCGAGCGGTTGCCCCTGGACGTGCCGAGCCTCGCCGGGCATGTGGCCAATTCGGGCGAGATCCTCAATGTCCCGGAAGCCTACGCCATCCCCCGTGACATGCCGTACGCGTTCAACTGGCGGGTGGACCTGGCCACGGGCTATCGGACTCACTCGGTGCTCGCGGTCCCGTTGCAGGACGCGTCGCGCCGGATCCAGGGCGTGCTCCAGCTGATCAACGCGGTGGGACCCGACGGAAGGGTGATTCCGTTTCATCCGCGACTCGAAGACGTGGCCCGCGCGTTCGCCGCCTACGGGGCAGTCGCCGTCCGGAGCGCCCGGCTCGAGGAGCTGTCCTTCAAGGACCCGCTCACGGACGGCTACAATCGGCGCTATCTCATGCTGCGGCTCCACGAAGAGGTGAGCCGTGCCGCCCGCTACCAGCAGCCGCTCTCGCTCATCCTGCTCGACCTCGACGGGTTCAAGGCCATCAACGATCGCTGGGGCCACAGCGCCGGCGACGAGGTCCTCAAGCAGGTCGTCCAGCTCCTGGCGAGCCAATCACGGAGCGACACTGTCGTGGCCCGGTACGGCGGCGACGAATTCATCGCCCTCCTCCCGAGCACGACCAAGGCGGCGGCGATCGTGTACGCGGAACGCATGCGCGCGATCATCGAGCGCTATCCGTTCCAGTACGGGCCGCTCACGGCGAGCTTCGGCGTGGCCGGCTTCCCCGACGAGCCCGGAAGTGTTGCCGACCTGATCAAGAGCGCCGACCGAGCCCTGTACGAGGCCAAGCGGCAGGGGCGGAATGTCGTCGGAGGCCTCTGAGGAGACCCAATGATCACTTCCACCGCGCGCGCGACCAAGACCATTCTGATCGTCGACGACGACCAGGCCATCGTCCGGATGCTGAAGGAGGCACTGGGGCTGTTCCGGCACCAGCACGCCTACAAGATCGAAACCGCCGGTGACGGCGCGGATGCCCTCGCGGCGCTCCACCGCGATCAGTTCGACCTCGTCTTGCTCGACATGTACATGCCGCGGATGACCGGTCTCGAGCTCCTCGCACAAATGCGCCACCTCAAGCTCCAGACGCCCGTCATCATGCTGACGGGCAACGACGACACACGGACCGCGGCCGACGCGCTCGCGTGCGGCATCTTCGCTTATATTCCGAAGCCGTTCGAGCTCCAGCACCTCGAGCACCTGGTCTCGCTCGCAGTCTCGTCGCGTTCGCCCGCCACGAGCTAGGCATCGTGCGGGTGAGCCGGCCGCCGGCGCCGAGCCGCGCCTTCACGGTATAACCCGCCGTCACCCGCCCCA
>QHSV01000033.1 GCA_003221655.1 Candidatus Rokuibacteriota bacterium | reverse complement strand
GCTTTTTGCGCTCGCGGTTCGTCCAGGCTGTCCTCGTGCTGGTCATCGCCTTCGTCGTCCTCCGATTCGGTATCCAGCCGCCGGCGCCGTGGAGCGTCCTGACCCTCTACATGTCGATCGTGCTCCTCGCGGTGCTCGTGTTCGTGTCCTCGGACTCCGATTCGTGGCGCGAGTTCGTGCGGCCGATCCGCGCGACGCTGGTCAGTCCCGACAGGCGCCACGCCCGGCTCGGGCTTCTGATCGTCCTGCCGCTCCTGCTCGGTTACTACGCCTACACGCAGGCCGCGGCCAAGCCGCAGGCGCCGCCGGAGTTACGCGCGGTCCACCCCGCTCCGCCGGCATCCATCCAGTACCGCGGCAAGGAGATCCAGATCACGGGGCTGGACAACCCGCTCCGGAAGGACCAGGCGACCTTCAAGAAGCACATCGCGGCCGGCGCGGAGATCTACATTCGCAACTGCATGTACTGCCACGGTGACAACCTCGATGGAAAGGGCCACTTCGCGCACGGCTTCAACCCGCCGCCGGCGAACTTCCAGGACCCTGGAACGATCGCCATGTTGCAGGAGGCGTACCTCTTCTGGCGCATCGCGAAGGGCGGGCCCGGGCTTCCGAAGGAGTCGACACCCTGGAACTCGGTCATGCCTGCCTGGGAGGATCGACTGACCGAGGAGCAGATCTGGCAGGTCATCATATATCTCTACGACGCGACGGGTCAGCGGCCGCGGCGATGGGAGGAATCGCATTGATCCCCTCACTCACCGTCCTCGCCGCGGCTGGACTCATCGCGCTCTCTCTCAGCGCGACGGCGTCGCAGGTCGCGGCGCAGGCGGGGAACGCGGCGGCCGGGAAGGCCGTGTACGAGAGAAAGTGCGCGGGCTGTCACGGTGACAAGGGTGATGGCAAGGGGCCGGCCGCCGAGTTGCTCTCCCCGAAGCCCCGCGACTTCACCGCGGGCCTCTACAAGGTTCGGACGACGGCGAACAAGGTGCCGACGGACCAGGATATCTTCCGGATCATCACGGACGGCATGCCCGGAACGTCTATGCCGTCGTGGGCGGTGCTCCCGGAAAAGGACCGGTGGAACCTCGTCGCGTACATCAAGGCGTTCGCAGCGGAGAAGTTCAAGGAGGGCCCGAAGAAGCTCGAGCTGCCGAAAGACGTCGCCTCGTCGTCGGCGTCGATCAAGCGCGGCAAGGAGATGTTCGAGGCGATCGAGTGCCACAAGTGTCATGGCACCGAAGGACGGGCCGACGGCCCCTCGCGCGCCGAGCTGAAGGACGAGTGGGGCAACCCGGTCCCGCCCGCGAACCTCACCAAGCCGTGGACCTTCCGCGGGGGCGCGGGCCGGACCGAGATCGCCACCCGGCTCGCCAACGGCATCCTCGGCACCCCGATGCCCGCCTTTCTCGACAGCGTGGAGAAGCCCGAGGACATCTGGCACCTGACGAACTTCATTCGTTCGCTCGGCCCCGAGTCGCCGCCGCGCTACGCCACGCTCGTCACGGTCACCGCGGTGTCCGACGCGATCCCCGACGACCCGAACGCCGACTACTGGAAGAAGGTCGCGCCGGGCACCATCCCGCTGATGGGGCAGGTGATCGTCGACCCGCGGAACTTCAATCCGGCGATCGATCTCGTGTCGATACGCGCCGTCTACAACGACAAGGAGATCGCCTTCCACTTGACGTGGGACGACGCGACCCAGTCCGCCGACGAGCCTGCGAAGAAGCTCTACGCCGATGCGATCTCGCTCCAATTTCCCCCGCAAAGCGCGGCCGGTCTCGAACGGCCGTACTTCCTGATGGGCGATGGCTCGGACCCCGTCTACCTCCTGCGCTGGGAGAACGGCCGGGGCGTGAGCGAGGCGACGGCGAACGGCCCGACGAAGATCGCCCCGCTCGCAGGCGCCGAGGCGACGGGCAAAGCCGTGTACACCAACGGCGAGTATCGCGTCGTGATCAAGCGCCCGCTGGGGTCCAAGGACGCGGCGAGCCCGGCATTCAGGCCCACGGTCTTCATGCCGGTCGCGTTCCAGGCCTGGGACGGCGGCGCCGGCGAGACCGGTACGAAGATGTCGTTGACCTCATGGTACTATTTGCGGCTGGAGGAGCCGCAGTCGAACCGACGTTTCGTCATTCCTCCGGTCGTCGCAATCCTCGCACTGGCGGTGATGCTGCTCGTGGTACGAGTCGCGAACAGGTGAGCACAACTCGAATTCAGGAGGAACCAGGGCAATGCGTAAGGTAATCGGAGCGTTTCTGGCGATCGCGCTCGTCGCGGGCGTCGCCGCCGTCGCCCATCGCCCGGGGCCGGCCGGGGCGCAGGGAGGCGGGACCATCGAGGCCGCGGTGACGTACGCCGGCGCGCAGGTGGTCGAGAAGCTCAAGGTGAACAAGGACACGGAAAAGTGCGGGACCGAGGCGGTGATCGAGAAAGTCGTGGTGGGCCCCAACAAGGGGCTTGCGAACGCCGTCGTTTCCGTCCCGGGCGCCAAGGGCGCGCCGAAGGGGATGAAAGCGACCGTCGACCAGCACGGCTGCAAATTCGTCCCGCACGTGACCGCGATGACGCCGGGCGAGCTCGAGCTCAAGAACTCCGACGACATCCTGCACAACATCCACACCTACTCGACGGCGAATCCGTCCATCAACAAGGCCCAGCCGAAGTTCAAGAAGGTGATGATGGAGAAGTTCGAGAAGCCGGAGATCATCAAGCTCACCTGCGACGTGCACAGCTGGATGCTCGGGTGGGTCGCCGTCATGCCGAACCCGTTTTTCGGCGTGACCGACGCGAACGGCGCGGCCAAGATCGACAGCGTGCCGCCCGGCAAGTACACGGTCGAGGCGTGGCACGAGACGCTCGGCAAGCAGACGAAGGAGGTCGAGGTCAAGGCCGGGCAGACGACGAAGGTCGCGATCGAGATGAAGAAGTAAGAGCCAGGAGGCTCGGCGCGCATGCTTGACTGGTGGCTGCCGGAGAACGTTTCGACCTATGGCCAGGAGATCGACTGGCTCTTTCACCTCATCTACTACATCACCGGCGTGACCTTCGTCCTGGTCTTTGTCACGATGCTGGTGTTCCTCGTGATGTACCGGGATCGCCCCGGCCGGCGGGCACGCTACACCCACGGCAACACGACGCTCGAGATCGTCTGGACGGTGGTGCCGGCGCTGATCCTGGTCATCCTCACGATCCTCAGCGTCCCCGCGTGGTCGAAAATCAAGATGACCATGCCGGAGACGGACTTCGTCGTGCAGGTGACAGCCAAGCAGTTCAACTGGCAGGTGACCTACCCCGGCCCCGACGGCCAGTTCGGTACGGCCGACGACAAGACTCTCCTGGACGAGATGCACGTCCCGGTCAACAAGGTCGTCCGGGTCATCCTGAAATCCCAGGACGTCATTCACAGCTTCTTCGTCCCCCAGTTCCGGATGAAGCAGGACGCGGTCCCCGGCCGTGAGATCCGGCAATGGTTCGAGGTGGTCAAACCCGGCCGGTACGAGTGGCCGTGCGCGGAGCTGTGCGGCTTCGGGCACTCGGGAATGCGGGGGTGGATCTATGTCCACACCCCCGACGAGTACGCGAAGTGGGCGGCGCAAAACCTGACGGCGGAGGCCGCGCCGGCCGTCGCCGAGCCGAAGCCGGAGGGCGCGATGGCCGAGACGACCAAGGCCCAGCCTAAGAAAGAGGGGAAAGCAAAGAAATGAGCGCCACCAGGGCGACCGCGCACGCGCACGTCGAGCACGGCGGCCACCACGAGCTCGGCTTCGTGCGGACCTACATCTTCTCCACGGACCACAAGATGATCGCCCGGCAGTTCCTGTTCCTGGGGCTCTTCATGATGATCCTCGGCGGGCTGCTCGCGCTCATCGTCCGCTGGCAGCTCGCCTGGCCCGAGACGGCCGTGCCCGGCCTCGGCGGCATCCTCACGGAGACGGGCGGCATCCTGGAGCCGAGCACCTACAACATGGCGTTCACCATGCACGCGACGATCATGATCTTCTTCGTGATCATGCCGATCCTGGCTGGCGCCTTCGGGAACTTCTGCATCCCGCTGATGATCGGGGCGCGCGACATGGCGTTTCCGTTCCTCAACATGCTGTCGTTCTGGGTGACGGGCAGCGCGGGCCTCATCATGCTCTCCGGCTTCTTCGTGGAGGGCGGCCACGCGGCCGCCGGCTGGACCTCCTACGCTCCGCTCTCGGCGGTCCCGGCGTACACGGGCGTGAACTGGGGCCAGAACATCTGGTGCATCAGCCTGTTCATCATGGGCGTCGGCTCGATGATGGGGTCGATCAACTACATCACGACGATCATCAACATGCGGGCGCCGGGCATGAAGCTCTTCCGGATGCCGCTGGTGGTCTGGTCGCTCTTCATCACGGCGATCCTGCTCCTCCTCGCGCTCCCGGTGCTCACGTCGGGCGTCGCGATGCTCCTGTTCGACCGCACGCTCGGCACGAGCTGGTTCAGGCCTTCGGGCGGCGGCGAGCCCCTCCTGTGGCAGCACCTCTTCTGGTACTTCGGCCATCCAGAGGTGTACATCCTGATCCTCCCGGCGATGGGCATCGCCTCCGAGATCCTGCCGGTCTTCTGCCGCAAGCCGATCTTTGGCTATCACGCGATGGCGTTCTCGATGATCGCGATCGCGTTCCTCTCCTGGATCGTCTACGGCCACCACATGTTCGTCAGCGGCATGAGTCCGGCGCTCGGGATGGCCTTCACAGTCACGACGATGGTCATCGCGGTGCCCTCGGCGATCAAGACGTTCAACTGGCTGGGGACCCTGTGGGGCGCCCGGATCCAGTTCACGGTCCCGATGCTGAACGCACTCGCGTTCGTCTCGATGTTCGTCATCGGCGG
>QHSV01000032.1 GCA_003221655.1 Candidatus Rokuibacteriota bacterium | reverse complement strand
TCGAAGCCGAGCTCCTCGGCCCGGCTCGCGAGACCGACGAGCGCCTGCGCGTCCTCGATCCCCCAGTTGTTGAGCAGCGAGAACCCGATCCGCATCGCTCTCGCCTCAGGCCGGCCGGCCCGCGGGAATCTCCGCGCCCCAGGGTTCCATCGCCGGGCGCAGCGGCGTGAACTCTCGCACGCGGCCCGCCGCCCCCACGAGGATCGCTTCGATCTTCGCGCGCTCACCCTCGCTGAGGTCGAGCTCGGCGCCGGCGTCGTTGGCATCCACCTCCGCGGGCGTGCGGGCGCCGACCAGCGCGGTGCTGATCGCGGGGTGACTGAGCACCCAGGCCAGGGCGATCTGGCTCAGGGGCACGCCGCGCGGCTCGGCCACTTCGCGGCGGAGCCGCTCGACCACGCCGACGTTCGTCTTGAAATTGTCGCCGCGGAAGATGGGCTGGCCGAAGGCCACGCCGTTGCCGCGCCAGTCGCGGGAGGGGTCCCCGAAGTTCGTCGCGGCGGTGAAAGCCCCGGTGAGAAGCCCGTGACCCAGCGAGCCGTAGCCCATGACGCCGATACCGTTGGTCAGGCAGGACGGGAACGTCTCCTGCTCCTGGCGCCGGTCGAACATGTGATAGCCCACCTGGGAGACGTCGACGCGGCGTGTGCGCATGCACTCGGCGATCATCGCGCCCGTGAAGTTCGACACCCCGACGAAGCGGGCGCGCCCGGAGGTCACCACGTCCTCGAGCCCGCGCATGGTCTCCTCGAACGGCGTGCCGACATCCGGCCAGTGGACCAGAAGGACGTCCACCCAGTCCGTGCGCAGCCGTTTCAGGCTCGCGTCGATTTCGCGGAGAATGTTGGCGCGGCTCGAGTCACGCAGCGGCCCGAGCTGACCGGGCGGCGGCGGCTTCACGCCGCACTTGGTGACGAGGACGACTTCGCGGCGGCGGTTGTCGAGGGCGCGCGCGACGACTTCCTCCGAGTGGCCGGCACCGTAGGCCGGCGCGGTGTCCACGCAGTTCACGCCCCGATCCAGCGCGCGATGGATCGCCTTGACGGCCTCATCGTCCTCGATCGCTCCGTAGCGGTCGCCGGCCATCGGCCAGCAACCAAAACCCAACGCGGACACCTGCAACCCGGTCCGGCCGAACATACGGTAGCGCATCGTCCTCTCGCCTTACGCGGTCGCGGCCTTCAGCTCGTCGAGCTGGCGGCGGGCGCCCGCGATCATCGACGCCAGATCCGAGGTGAGCATGATCATGTCGAAACCTCGCTTCACCGCGCCCGCGGCGAACGCCGCGCTCGCGCAGTGCATGACCGCCTTGATGCCGTGCTTGTGCGCCGCATCGCGGATCTTGTCGCACGTGGCGATGTGGACCGGGTCGGGATTATCGCCGCGCGGGGCGAGCCCGAGCGCGAACGACAGATCGGAAGGCCCGATGTACACGGCGTCGAGCCCCGGCGTGGCGCAGATCTTGTCCAGGTTGGCGAGGCCTTCCTTCGTCTCGATCATCGCCATCACGACGATCTCGTCGTTCGCCTTGGCGAGATAATCGGCGCCGCCGTAGTGGACGGCGCGCACCGGGCCGGACGAGCGCATGCCCACCGGCGGATAGCGGCACGCGGCCACCGCCTTCGCCGCGTCCTCGGCGGTATTGATCAACGGAACGATGATGGCGTAGGCGCCCAGGTCCAGCGCCTTCATGATCGTCGGCGGGTCGTTCCACGGCACCCGGACGACCGGCACCGTGTCGGTCTGCGAGATCGCCTGCAGCATCGGCCAGACGCCGTTCATGTCGGTCGTACCGTGCTGCATGTCCACACAGAGGGCGTCGAAGCCCTGGCGCGCCATGACCTCGGCGGTGAATCCATGGGACACCGAGAGCCAGCCCAGGGTGACGAACTTCCCGTCGCGCCACATCTGCTTGATCTTGTTCGGTCGCACTGTCGCACCTCGCTCTGTGGGGTGGCCGGTCGCCCGGCGCGCGCGCGAAGCGTAACACAGTGAAGACGCGCCCGCTTTGGTCTAGAATGCCTCGCATGCAACGTTGAGCGAAAAGCTCGAGGAGGCCGTCATGAGCTACGAGGTCAAGATCGAGGACGTGGAGTACCTCCGTCACGCCGGCGCGCCGCTGCTCGCGCGTCTCTACCGGCCGCAGGGCGCCGGGCCGTTTCCCATCATGGTCGAGCTGCACGGCGGCGCGTGGTGCCGCTCAGAGCGTCTCGCAGACAAGCTGATCCACGAGACGCTGGCCAAGACCGGCGTGATCGTGGCCGCGCTCGACTGGCGGCAGCCGCCGGTGGCGCCGTACCCCGCCTCGTTCCAGGACATTCACTATGCCATCCGCTGGCTCAAAGGGCGGGCGGCGGAGCTCGGGAGCCGGCCCGATCTGGTGGGCTCGATGGGCAACTCGAGCGGCGGCCACCAGGCGATGCTGCTCGCCATGCGTCCGTTCGATACGCGGTACGCCGCGCTGCCGCAGCCGGCGGGATCGACCGCCGACGCGACGGTGCGGTGCGTGATCATGTGCGCGCCGGTCATCGATCCCCTCGGCCGCTACCGCTACGCGAAGGACATCCAGGCCAAGGGCAAGCCGTACCCGCTGGCGGTCGACGAGCTGCTGCCCTGCCACGACGCGTACTGGCGGACCGAGGTGGCGATGGACGAGGGCGCCCCGGCGCGGGCGCTCGAGCAGGGCGAGAAGATGCTGCTCCCGCCGGTGCTCTACCTGCAGGGCACCGAGGATCTCGCGCATCCCCGGCCCCACCTCGATCGCTTCGTCGCGGCCTATCGCAAGGCGGGCGGGGTGGTCGACCTCGAGCTGTTCGAGGGCGAGGGCCAGGGCTTCATCATGCGCAAGCCCGGGTCACCCGCGTCCAATCGCGCCCTCGAGCTGATCGCCGAGTTCACGCACAAGCAGATCCGGTAAAGCAGGAGCGCTCAGCGCGCCCGGCGCACCGCGCCGGGCGCGTACACCTCCGGGTTCACCACGTGCAGGGGACGCTGTCCCGTGAGGACCCGCGCCACTTCCTCGCCGCACCGCCGCGGCACCTGGGCCACCGCCGGCGACGAGAAATAGGCGGCGTGGGACGTCGCGATCACGTTGTCCATCTTCAGGAGGGGGTTGTCGGCGGTGACCGGCTCCTGCTCCCACACGTCCAGCGCCGCGCCCGCCAGGCGCTTGTCCTTCAGCGCACGGGCCAGCGCCTGCTCGTCGACCACCGGGCCGCGCGACGTGTTGATCAGGATGGCCGTGGGCTTCGTGCGGCGGAAGAACGTCTCGCCGATCAGATGATGCGTCTCGGCGTTCAGCAGCGTGTGAACGGAGACGTAGTCGGCCCGCTCGGCCAGCGTCTCGAGCGAGACGCGCTCCACGCCGAGCGCGGCGAAGCGCTTGTCGTCCACGTAGGGATCGCAGGCGATGACCTTCGTCTCGAACGCGGCCACGCGCCGCGCGAAGGCGCTGCCGATGTTGCCCAGGCCCACGATGCCGACCGTCTCGCCGTGGAGCGACCCCGTGCGCTCGCCGGGCACGCCGCTGCTCCACACGCCCGCGTGCACCTGCCGGTCCATGGTCACGATCTTGCGATTCCAGGCCAGGAGCAGCGCGAAGGCGTGATTCGCCACCTCGCGCACCCAGAGGTCGGGGATGTTCACGACGATCACGCCGAGCTCGGTCGCGGCGGGCACGTCGATGACGTCGTAGCCCACCCCGGTGCGCACGACGACCTTGAGCCCCTCGAGCGCGCCCATTACGCCGCGGGTGACCGGCGAGAACGTGACGACGAGCGCGTCGGCGTCGCGGGTGCGGGCGATCAGTTCGTTCTCGTCGCCGATGAAGGGCAGCGCGGTCATCCGCGCCGGGACACGGGCGAGCGCGGCCTGGCAGTCGGCGTAGTCGTGCTGGCCGCGTCCCTGGATGACGTAGACGTGATAGGCCTGGTCAGTCATGATTGGCTCCACGAAGTGTACAGGAGGCGTCGATGAAGAGCGTCGAGATCGACCGGGGCAAACGATTGAAGGATCAGCCGACGACGGGACACAACCGGTTCCACCCGGACGTGTCGCCCATTCTCAGCGTCGACGAGGGCGAAGAAGTGGTGCTGGCGACGCGCGACGGCGTCGACGGCCAGCTCGGTCCCTCCACCAGCGAGGCGGACATGGCCAACATGGAGGCCGGGGCCATCCATCCCCTCACGGGCCCGGTGTTCGTCAAGGGCGCTCAGCCCGGCGATACTCTGGAGATCGAGTTCCTCGACATCGTCCCGCAGCCTCACGCGTTCACGGCGATCGTCCCGGGGCTCGGCTTCCTGCGCGACGTCTTTAACAACCCGTTCCTGGTCCACTGGCAGATCCGCGACGGCTGGGCGACGTCGCCGAAGCTTCCGGGAGTTCGGATTCCCGGCGCGCCGTTCATGGGCGTGTCAGGTGTCGCGCCCTCGGCGGCGCAGGTGCGCGCGTGGACCGCGCGCGAGAACGCTTTGCTCGCTCGCGGCGGGTTCGTTTTCCCACCCGACGCGACCGGCGCAGTTCCGAGCCGCGGAGCGGTGGCGACCGAGGGCATCAGAACGCTGCCCCCCCGAGAGAACGGCGGCAACTTCGACGTCAAGCAGCTCACCAAGGGATCGAAGCTGCTTCTGCCCGTCGCGGTCGAAGGCGCGCTGTTCTCGACCGGCGACGGTCACTTCGCCCAGGGCGACGGTGAGGTCTGCGTCACCGCCGTGGAGATGGGCGCCACCGCCGCCGTCCGCTTCCGCGTGCTGAAGGGCACCGGGGCGGCGCGGGCGATGCGCGGCCCGCGCTTCTCGCACGCCGGGTACTTCGCGCCGCCGGAGTGGGCGGCGCCGCGGGGATTCGTCGCCGCCATGGGCATGCCGATCCGGGACGACGGCGTGAACGACGGGGAGAACCTGACGCTCGCCTGCCGGAACGCACTGCTCAACATGATCGATCTGCTACAAGAACGGGGGTGGAGCCGCGAGCAGGCCTACGTCCTCTGCAGCGTGGCGGCGGATCTGCGCATCAGCAACGTGGTCGACGTGCCGAACTACGTCGTGTCCGCTCTCATTCCCGAGGCCATCTTCACAAGCTGAGGAGAGACCCATGCCAGCCGAGACCGTTTCCAACACGGACGTCGACACCCTGCACCAGCTCAACCAGGACTA
>QHSV01000031.1 GCA_003221655.1 Candidatus Rokuibacteriota bacterium | reverse complement strand
CCGACGATCGCGCCGACGAAGCCGATGCTGTTGCTGAGGCCGAACGCCGTGCCCAGCTCCGCCTCGCGGACCATGCGGCCCAGGAGCGCGTAGACCGCGCCCCAGATCGACCAGCAGAAGAAGGCGGCCAGGAACAGCACGACGGCCAGCCCCGGGATCGATCGCTGTCCGATGACCGCGGCCATGGCGAGCATCGACAGCGCGAGGCCGGTGAGGCCTGCCACGATGACAGTCTTCGAGCCGTAGCCCCGCTTGACGAGATGGTCGTGGGCCCACCCGCTGACGACCATCCCGAGCGAGGCCGCGATGCCCTGGAGCGCCGCGTAGCTGCCGGCGCGCCCGAGGTCGACGACGCCCACCTCGTTGAAGAAGAGCGGAGCCCAGGTCGCGAGGATGAACTGGTTGGCGATGGCGCAGAAGCTGACGAGCCCCAGCACCCAGAGCGGCCCGTTGGAGAAGAGACGTTGCAGGCGCTCTCCGACCGGCACCCGCGCCGCCGACGGCACCGACGCCGGCACATACCGGGCGATGAGCAGCGCGGCCATGATGGGACCGAGCCCGAAGAGCATCATCACGGTCCGCCAGGGCAGGACCTCCACCAGCAGGCCGCCGATGACGAGGCCGAAGGTGAGGCCGAGTCCGGGCCCTGAGAACGACACGCCCTGGCCGAGGCCGATCCGGTCGGGCGGGGTGACGGTCGCGACGATGGCCCGATCATTCGAGAAGAGCGACCCCTGGAAGGCGCCCGTCAACGCCCGAGCGGCGAAGAGCGTGGCGAACGAGCCGGCCAGCCCCGTGAGACCCGCTGAGAGCGCTCCGCCCAGCAAGCCGAGAACGAGGATGCGCCGCCGGCCCAACCGGTCGCCGAGGAGGCCGGACGGGAACTGCATGATCACGTAGGCGTAGAAGAACGCCGACGCGAGCAGGCCGGCCCGCGTGTAGGAAAGCTGGAGCTCGTCGATGATCGACGGCAGCAGCGCGGAGAATCCGATGCGGATGACGAAGTTCGCCGCCCACGCGAAGATGAGCAGGAGCCACACGAGCACGTACGAGGGCATCGACGACACGCGGTCGGGAGTCTATCCGCGAGACTGCTATCGAAACTGGGCCGGCTTGTTCAGGTAGAACTTCTCCATCATCTCCCGATACGTCTCCTTCGCCGCGATCGTGAAGGGCTCCCTTGCGCCGAGCTTAGTCCCCTGGTTCTTTGACGGTCAAGACAGTCGCGGACCCTCCGGATCCAGGCCCTTCAGGTGGCGGTGACGGCGTGGGCAGCCGCCTGGCGTGGGCAGCCGCCTTGACACCGGCATCAGTCGCAGGCAGAGTCGCGGCACATTCCGACGTTCGATCTCGCGGCACAGGTCCCGGGCATGATGTCTCTGACCGTCGGGCCGCTGGCGCCCGACGCGAGACAACGAAGGAGGACGACGTGATGAGACGCCGATCCGCGACGCTGCTCTTGCTCCTCCTTTCGCTCGCCGCCGTCACGCCTGCCGTCGCCGCCGAGGGACAGCTGACCTGGGCGGTTCACATCTCCCTCGCCCCGACGTGGTTCGACCCGGCAGAGACGCCTGGGATCGTCACGCCATTCATGATCTTGTACGCTCTCCACGACGCGGTCGCCAAGCCCATGCCGGGCAAGGCCATGGCTCCGTGCCTGGCCGAAAGCTGGGCGGTCTCGCCGGACGGCCTCACGTACGACTTCACCCTCCGTAGCGGAGTCAAGTTCCACAACGGCGAGACGATGACCGCCGACGATGTGAAGTTCTCCTTCGATCGCTACAAGGGCGCCGCCAGCAAGCTGCTGAAGGACAAGGTCCGGACGGTGCAGATCGTTGACCCGCTCCGGGTGCGGTTCGTCCTCAAGGAGCCGTGGCCGGACTTCCTGACGTTCTACGCGTCACCCGCCACTGGCGCCGGATGGATCGTGCCCAAGAAGTACGTCGAGAAGGTCGGCGATGATGGCTACAAGAAGGCGCCCGTGGGGGCGGGACCGTACCGGTTCGTCTCGTTCACCCCCGGCATCGAGCTCGTGATCGAGGCGTTCGACCAGTACTGGCGCAAGTCCCCGTCGGTGAAGCGATTGATCTTCAAGTCGGTGACCGAAGAATCAACGCGGCTGGCCATGCTGAAGCGCGGCGAGGCCGACATCGTCTATTCCATCCGCGGGGCGCTCGCTGAGGAGCTGCGGCGGACGCCCGGGCTCACGCTGAAACCGACGATCCTCCACGGCACGCAGTGGGTGAACTTCGTCGATCAATGGGACCCGAAGTCGCCGTGGGCCGACAAGCGCGTGCGCATGGCGGCGAACCACGCGATCGATCGCAAGGCCATCAACCAGGCGGAGACGCTCGGCTTCTCGCGGATCACCGCGAGCATCATTCCGCACAGCTTCGAGTTCGCCTGGCAACCGCCGCTCTGGCCACACGATCCGGCGAAGGCGAAGAAGCTCCTCGCCGAGGCCGGCTACCCCAATGGCTTCAACGCCGGGGAATATTCGGTCGACAACGCCTACACATCGGTGGTCGAGGCCATCGTGAACTACTTCAGCGTGGTCGGGATCACCGCGAAGGTGCGTCCGCTCGAGCGGGCGGCGTTCTTCAGCCAGTTCAAGGACAAGAAGCTCCGAAACCTCGTCCAGAGCGGGAGCGGAGCCGCTGGCAACGCCGCGACTCGGATCGAGGCCTTCGTGGCGGCCGACGGCCTCTACAGCTATGGCAGTTACCCGGACGTCGAAGGCCTCTTCCGCGAGCAGGCCGCCGAGCTGGACCCCAAGCGCCGCGAGATGATCCTCCACAAGCTCCAGCAGCTCATGCACGACAAGGCCATGTTCGCGCCGATCTGGGAGCTGGGCTTCCTCAACGGGCACGGCCCTCGCGTGGCCGAGTCCGGCCTCGGGCTGATTTCGGGCCACGCCTACTCGGCCCCGTACGAGGATGTGAAGCTGACGGCGAAATAATCGACCCGCGGGTCAAATGTCGTAGCGATATCGCTTGACGGCCTGCTCGTTCCACGCGAGGCCATTGCCTGGCCGATTCGGGACAATCAGGTGACCGTCTTTCAGCGCGAATGGCTCGGCGATGATCGGGTCGGCCCAGTCCTGCCATTCGAGCCAGTGAGCCGTCTCGGTCACGCGCATCAGGTGAGCCGACGTCTCCGGATAGAGGTGCGTGGACATCGGAATTCCCGCACTGCCGGCGATCGCCGCGGCCCGCAGCCAGCCGGTCACTCCACCAATACGCCCCAGGTCCGGCATCACAAGATCGCCCGCACCGGCCTGAAGGGCCTGGTAGAGCGAGCGCGGCCCGTAGAAATTCTCCCCGAGCTGCACCGGGGTCTTCAGTTCCCGTGTCAACCGGGCGTAGCCCTCG
Source organism: Candidatus Rokuibacteriota bacterium (assembly GCA_003221655.1). GTDB lineage: Bacteria > Methylomirabilota > Methylomirabilia > Rokubacteriales > CSP1-6 > AR31. The sequence continues at coordinate 5,036 of QHSV01000031.1, read as the reverse complement.
AGGTGGTCATAGGCGATCGGTTCCTCGAACCAGTACAAACCCTGGTCGTCGAGCCCGTGGCAGCGGTGCAGCGCGTCGCCCAGCGCGAGACCTTGATTGAAGTCGACCATCAGCTTTACGTGCTCGCCGACCGCATCCCGTACGGCCCGTATCGCAACGCGGTCGTCGCCGATTTGCTCACGGCCGAGGCGCAGCTTGAGCCCGGTGAACCCGCCCTCCGCCACGAGCGCGGCCGCCTCCTGACCGAGCCGGTCCACCGGGGTCAGCCAGAGCCCGTTGCTGTTATACGCGGGCACCGAGCCGAGCGAGCCGCCGAGATACACCGCCAGCGGCATGTCGGCCGCTTTCGCCAGGGCGTCCCAGAGCGCCATGTCGATGCCAGCGATCGCAATGAGACTCAGACCTTCCAGGCCGACTAGGGAAAGCGATCGGCGCGCCGCCTCGAAGACGTCGACGGGCCCCATGGCCTTCCCTTTGAAAGCTTCCACGAGGTCGAGGATGGCGGGGATCAGGTAACGCGCGGAGTGCTTGAGATAGGGCTCCAGATAGCTGTGCCCAACCGGCCCTTCCTCGGTCTGCAGGTCGATCAGGATCACCGTCCACTGCTCGAAGCGGCCGACTTTGGAGACGACGGGCCGCCGCAGCGGAACGCTGACCGCTCGAATGTCCGCGCTTCGGATCGTCAGCGTGTTGCGGGGCATCGCGTGGTTCTTCGTCGATCTGCTACTGGATCAGCCGAGGTCCGCGGCGGCGAACACTCATTCGATCGGCGGGATCGTGCGTAGCCAGGCGACGATGGCATCGAGATCCGCGTCGATCATGCGGCTGAAGTAGATCTGACGGGCCATCGGCTGCTGAAACGCGCGGCCGTCGCGCGATACGCCGTGAGTGAGAGCCCGCTTGATCTCCGCGTCGGTCCACGCGCCGATGCCGGACTTCGGGTGCGGTGTGATGTTGGGGGTCACCGCCGCTCCCCACGGGCCGCTGAAAACATAGCCGCCCTTGCCGAGCGCGTGCTTGTAGTCCTGAACGCCGTCCGGCCGTCGCCCGTGGCATTCCATGCAGTGGGCGATCGTGGCGAGATAGAACCCCCGCGTGATCGGATCGCGCAGCGCCTCGTCGGTGAACGGCTTCACGGCGCCGGGAACGAGCTCGGCGTGCATCGCCGCCTTGTAGACCGGTGGCGGTACCGCGTTGCGGACCGACGCGACCGAACGCATGTAGGCGACCACTGCATCGAGGTCGCGCGGCGTCAGGATCTTGTAGAAGGCGTAGGGCATCTGCGGCGCGAGCGGCGCGCCGCTCGGTCGAACGCCGTCCGTGAGGGAGCGGCTGATCTCGCTGTCGCTCCACGTGCCGATTCCGGTCTCGCGATCGGGCGTGATATTGGAGCCTTTGACGGTGTAGGCCGGCGTGTCCCAGGTTCCCGAGCCGCCCGAGAACCGCTTTTCCATGAGGAATCCGCTCGGCCCCCTCGGCGTGTGGCGCTTGGGCCCTCCGAAGCACAGATTGCCGCAGACCTCGGGCAGCCGGATGCGGCCGATGAGCTTGCCTTCCGGTGTCCAGACCGTCACGCCACTGTAGCCGAGCGCGCGGCCGCCCGGTGCGCCGTTGCTCGACACCCAGACGTTGCCGTCGACGTCGCAGCGAGCTCCGTCCGGGCCGCACTTGATGCCGTCGACCATGAAGTCGCTGAACAGCTTCGGATTGGACAGCTTGTTATCGGCGCCAACGTCGAACACGTACATGTCGCGTTTGCCGCCTGGTCCCGTGTCGCCCGGTCCGGGACCCGTGCTGATGACGTACAGCTTCTTGTAGTCGGGCGAGAACACGAGGCCGTTCGGGTCGGGAAGCTGATCTTCGCGGATGACAAGGTCGAGTCGCCCGCCAGGATCCACGCGGTACACGCTGGTCGGCAGCTCACGCTTCATGTTTCCGATTTCCGGCGGCTGGCCGAGCCGGGGCTTACGTCGGCCCGCCCGGTTGCTCGGCCCGCCGGGCGCGTCGGGCGCGCCTTCGTAGAGCTGACCCCCGTACGGCGGATCGGTGAACCAGTAGCTGCCGTCGGGGTGCGGGACGATGTCGTTCGGCGAGTTCAGGCGCTTGCCGTTGTACGAGTCCGCGATGATCGTCACCGAGCCGTCATGCTCGTAACGGACGACGCGGCGGGTCAGATGTTCGCAAGAGAGCTGGCGGCCCTGAAAGTCGAACGTGTTGCCGTTGCTGTTGTTTGACGGGCTGCGGAAGACGGTAACGCTTCCGTCGTCTTCAAGCCAACGCAGCTGCCGGTTGTTGGGAATGTCGCTCCAGACCAGGTAGCGCCCCTGACCGCTCCAGGCCGGTCCTTCCGACCACAGAGCGCCCGTCCAGAGCCGCTTGATCGGTGTGTTGCCCTGTCGATAGCCGTTGAAGAGGGGATCGACGGTGATGACATCCGGATCGACGTAGGTCACCGGTGGCGCGCCGGGCGTGAAATCGCGCGGCGGGCTGGTGACGGTGCTCGACGGCTCGGCGGGTCTGCCGGGCGGCGCCTGCGCTGTCGCGTTGGGGGCGAACGCCGCGGTACCGGCAACCGTCCCTACGGCCTTCATAAACAGCCGTCGAGATATCTGCCGGCTGCCTTCGAGTGCGCGGGCCTCTAGCGCCATGGCTTCCCTCCGCGAGAAAACCAACGGCAACGACGTGGATGAGCGACTCCCCGGTTTCAGCGGCGCAACCGTATCAGACCGTCGGCCAGACCGTCAACAATCACGACGAGTACGTCAACCCTGATTGGGGCATACGCCTCCGCTACTCACGCTTTGTGTACGTGCACTCGCCAGGAAGTGTCATTGCTTGCGCCAGCCCCAGCGCGTTGGTCGACAGCTGCTTCGCGTTCGCGGATATACCGGCAGCTCGTTTCTTCAGGCTTTCACAATGCGCCGCAACATCTGCGTCCGGCAAGAACGACGTGAACGCGTCGAATGCTGCGCGCTCGTCTTCGGCCACGGTCGCCGTGCCATCGTATCCGCGTAAGCGCCCCCGAGCGGTGTATTGATAGCCATCGGGCCGCATGGTCAGAGTCATCCCGGGCCCCTTCTCGAGGCACTTCTCCAAAAAGGACAAGGCAACCTCCCGGCGCCGGTGCTCGGCGCCGGGAGGAAGAGACAGTTCCCCCATCACGAGTAACGTGGCCTTGTGAAACTCCTCTTCCTGGTCTGAGACGTTCTTGCGCAGGCGCTCCTTTGCCCGTGCGTACTCCGCGTAGTGATTCTGGAGGTCCCCGCTCAAGACTCGGTCGGAGACGAACAGCGACTTCAACTCCACCGCGTTGTCGGACCGGTCCTTGCGGACGTCCGTGACGCGCCCCTCGGCGCGAATTCGTCGCCCGATCTCTGACAGCTTCTCGGCGTCCGTGCGTAGAACGGGCTGGAGCTGGCGCAGATGGGCTTGTCGAACCTCTGCGAAGCGCGGCTCGCTCGCGGCTTGAGCCGGTTCGTCGATGCGAGCCGGCCCTGGGACTTTGGCGACCTCCAGTTTTGGGGACTCGCTCCACCGCCGAGTCGCGTAGGACATTGCCGCGCCGACGGCGATAGCCAAAAGAAGGATCGCGCCTGGCCAGGGCCAAGCCCATCTGGACCAACGCATGAAGAGCGTCCTGACTGAGGACGCCCGTCCTGCCGATGCGCGCCTGGAAGGCCGCATCGCGCGCTCCACGGCCCGCTCGAGCCGTTTCCGGTCCCGACGAGTACGCATCTACCTGGCTTTGAGCCTCAGGTCCTCGTACGGCGCCGACCATGGATAATCGGTGATGAGTCCGAGCCCCGACTCCGCCACGCGGGGACCGTACCCCTGGAGGACGGCAAGCTGCCAGATCGGGAGATACATGACCTTCTCGTGGATCAGTTGCTGGATCCGATGAAGGATCGCCTCACGCTTCTTCGGGTCGAGCTCACCCGCTTGCTCCCTGAAGAGCCCGTCGATGTCGGCATACCCCCCGTAGGCATAAATGCCGCTCGAGGTCGTGAACGCCTCGATCCGGGTGGCCGCGTTCCCGAAGATCCCGCTCAAGCCGTAGATGAGGTTCCGGAGCTTCTTCTCCTGATACGCTTTGAGGAACCCCGCCCGTTCGAGCGGGCGAAGCCTCGTGCGGATCCCGGCCGACTGTAGATAGTTGAGGACCGCCTCGCTGGAACGGCTGGTCGCGGCATCGCACCAGAAGTCGCCGGCGTCAAAGCCCTTCGGATACCCGGCTTCCGTGAGAAGCTGCTTGGCCCTGGCCGGATCGTAGGGATAGGCGGGCGGCTGCCAGTAGAAGTCGAAGCCGGCGGGGATGATGCTCCCGGTGATACGGGAAAATCCCAGCGTCTCGGCCTGGTTGATCGTCTGACGGTCGACGGCATAAGTGGCCGCGAGGCGCACGCGCCTGTCGTGCCACGGAGAGCTCGAATCCCATTGGTCGGCGAAAACCAGCCAGTGGGTGCTCACGAACGGGGTAGGCCGAAGGGTGAGCCCCGGAGTGCGCCGCACCTCTTCGCCGAGCTCGCCGGCGAGGCCATACGCGACGTCCGCCTCACCGCGCTTGAGCATGGCCAGTCGCGTGGTGGGGTCCGGGACTGCCTTGAAGACCAGACGCTTCACGCTCGGCGTCTTGCGCCAATATCCTTCGACAGCCTCGAGCACCAGCTCCACACCCGGAGTGAAGGAGACGAAGCGATACGGCCCGGCCCCCATTGGGGCTTTCTTGAAACCCTCCTCGCCCAACTTCTCGACATACTTCTTGGGGACGATCCAGCCCGCCCCCGTTGCCGGCGTGCCGTAGAAGGTCATGAAATCCGGCCACGGCTGCTTGAGCCGGAAGCGGACGCGCCCAGGATCCGGAGCCTCGACCGCGGCCACCTTGTCCTTGAGCGCCTTCGCGGAGGTGCCGCGGTACCGCTCGAACGAGAACTTGGCATCTTCAGCCGTGACGGGCTCGCCGTTGTGGAACTTGACCCCTTTGCGCAGAACGAACTCGTAGACGAGGCCGTCGGGCGACGTGCTCCACGACTCGGCCA
>QHSV01000030.1 GCA_003221655.1 Candidatus Rokuibacteriota bacterium | reverse complement strand
GAGATGGCGCAGCTCGTCCAGGATCAACGGCTTGGACAGGTAGTCGTACGCGCCTTCCTTGAGGGCCTCGACCGCCGAGGAGATCGTTGGGTAGCCGGTCATCACGATGACCTCGATCGATTCGTCGTGGCGCTTGATCTCTCGGAGGAGGTCGAGGCCGCTCATCTCCGGCATACGGATATCGGTGATCGCGGCGTCATACAGCCCGGTGCGGATCGCCTCGAGCGCTTCCGCTCCGGTGCCGACGCACTCCACCTGATAGCCCCACTGAGTCAGGGCTTCCTTCAGGAGCTTTAGGATCGAGGGTTCGTCGTCAACTACGAGGATTTTCGCGACTTCCATATCGTTTCTCCGACTCTAGCATGATCAAGATGTCAAACTGACAAGCTATATCTTGGGTTTCCGGTAGGCGCCCTTGCGCCGGAGGGGGGGCACATGTTAGCGTGGACGTTGACTTTTTATCGAGGAGACGGCGACATGGCAAACACCGAGACTGTCCACCTCACCGAGCAGAATTTCGACGAAGCGCTGAGCCGCGACCCCGGGCTCCTGATGGTGGACTTCTGGGCGGAGTGGTGCGGGCCCTGCCGCGCCATCGCGCCCCTCCTGGAGGATCTCGCCAGGGGGTCGGCGGGCAAGGTGACGCTCGCGAAGGTCAACGTGGACGAGAACCCCGGGCTCGCCGCACGTTACGGGATCCGGTCGATTCCGACCATCCTGTTCGTGAAGGACGGCAAAGTCGCCGACCAAGTGATCGGCGCGGTGCCCCGGGCGAAGCTCCAGGCAAAGCTGGACGCTCTCGCCTAGCGCGCCCCCGGCGGGGACCGCATCAGCACCTCCGGCACAGGCATCCCGTCACTCTCCCCAAGTCGTGACGAGTTCCGGGCTCTCGCGGCGCAGGGCAACCTTGTGCCCGTGTTCGCCGAGTTGCCCGCCGACCTCGACACGCCGCTCTCCGCCTATCTGCGCCTGCGCCCGGGCCCGTACTCGTTCCTGCTCGAGTCCGTCGAGGGCGGCGAGATGTGGGCGCGCTATTCGTTCCTCGGCGTCGATCCGCTGATGGTCCTCACCGCGAAGAACGGCCGGCTCACGCTCAGCCGGAACAGCCGCACCGAGCGGCTGCCGGAGGGCAATCCGATCGTCGCGGTGCGGGACCTCCTCCGGCAGTTCCAGCCGGTGTCGGTGCCGGGGCTGCCGAGGTTCCAGGGCGGCGCCGTCGGCTATCTCGCGTACGACATGGTTCACCACATGGAGCGGCTGCCGCGCACCACCAACGACGATCTCGGGCTGCCGGACGCGGTGTTCCTCTTCAGCGACACGCTGCTCGTCTTCGACAACCTTCGCCACCGACTGCTCGTCATCGCCAATGCCGTCGTGGACCGACGCGATCCCGCGGCGCTCGACCGCGCCTACGACCGCGCCGCCGTCCGCATCGGGATGACGCTCGCGAAGCTCGCGCGCCCAGCGCGGGCGCCGTCCACGTTCGCCCTGCCGGCGACGGCGCCGCTCCTGGCCGAGGGCGAGGAGGGCTTCACCTCGACGATGAACGAGGCGCAGTTCACCGACGCCGTCCACCAGGCGAAGGAGCTCATCGCCGCCGGGGACGCCTACCAGGTCGTGCTGTCGCGTCGGCTCGACTGCCGCCTCACGGCCGATCCGTTCACGGTCTACAGGGCGCTGAGGACGATCAACCCGTCGCCGTACCTGTTCTTCCTCCGGTTCGGCCCGCTGTCCATCGTGGGCTCGTCTCCCGAGGTGCTCGTGCGGGTCGAGGGCAATCGCGTCGATCTGCGTCCGATCGCCGGCACGCACCCGCGCGGCGCCACCGAGACCGAAGACCGCGAGATCGAGGAGCGGCTCCGACACGACCCGAAGGAGCGCGCGGAGCACGTGATGCTCGTCGACCTCGGGCGGAACGACGTCGGGCGCGTCTCCGAGCTGGGGTCGGTCAAGGTCACCGAGTTCATGGAAATCGAGCGCTATTCCCACGTGATGCATCTCGTCAGCCACGTGACCGGCAAGCTCAAGCCCGGGAGCGACGCGCTCGACGTGCTCCAGGCGTGCTTCCCCGCCGGGACGCTCAGCGGGGCGCCGAAGATCCGCGCGATGGAGATTATCGACGAGCTGGAGCCGACCCAGCGGGGGCCCTACGGCGGAGCCGTCGGCTACGTGTCCTACTCGGGCAACCTCGACTCCTGCATCACGATTCGCACCGTCGTGTGTCACGGCCGGCGCGCCTCCGTCCAGGTGGGCGCCGGCATCGTGGCCGACTCCGATCCGAAGACCGAGTGGCTCGAGACGTGCTCGAAGGCGCGCGGCATGGTCCTGGCGCTGCGGATGGCTTCGGGAACGTCGCAACGATGATTCTCGTCATCGACAACTACGACTCCTTTACGTACAACCTCGTCCAGTACCTCGGCGAGCTGGGCGCGACGCTGGAGGTCGTGCGCAACGACGCCGTGAGCTGCGACGCGATTGCCGCGCTCAAGCCCGAGCGCGTGGTGATCTCTCCCGGACCCGGCAATCCGGACCACGCGGGCGTGTCGCTCGAGGTCATCCGCCGGCTCGGGCCCGCAACGCCGATCCTCGGCGTCTGTCTCGGCCACCAGGCGATCGGTCAGGCCTACGGTGCCACGGTCGCGCGCGCGAAGACCCAGATGCACGGCAAGACCTCGGCGATCCGCCACGACGGCCGGGGCGTCTTCGCAGGCCTCGGGAACCCCTTCGTTGCGACGCGCTACCACTCGCTCGCCGTCCTGCGCGACACGGTCCCTGACGCGCTGGAGGTAACGGCCTGGGCTGAGGACGGAGAGATCATGGGCCTACGCCACCGGCGCGACCCCGTCGAGGGCGTCCAGTTCCATCCCGAGTCGATCCTGACGGTCGAGGGAAAGCAGCTTCTGAGAAACTTCCTCAGCGGCCCCGGATGAGCGCGCCCCCTGCGACCGAGCGGCGCCTGATCGAGATCATCCGGCGGGCGGTCCGGAGGGCGCCAGGGGTCCGGGTTGGAATCGGTGATGACTGCGCGGTCCTCGAGCCGGACGCCGGAAGCCTGCTTCTGGCGACGACCGACCTGCTCATCGAAGACGTGCACTTCCGGCGCCGCTGGGCCACGCCCAACGACATCGGCTGGAAATCGCTCGCCGTGAACCTCTCCGATATCGCTGCCATGGGCGGCCGGCCCCGGTGGGCACTGATCGCGCTCGCCTGTCCTGAGGCCGTTGGTCTCGATGAGGCCGAGGCCTTCTACGGGGGCGTCCAGGCGCTCGCGTCGGAGCACGACGTGGCGATCGTCGGCGGGGACACCGCGGCATCGCCCGGCGGCTGGATCGTCAACGTGACGCTGCTCGGCGAGGCGGCCCGGGCACCGCTCACCCGGTCCACGGCGCGCGCCGGGGACGTGATCGCCGTCACGGGGACGCTCGGGCGCTCCGCGGCCGGGCTTGCGCTCCTCGAGGCGACCGCGGCGCCTCGCGGCGTGGCCGCCGCCGCGGCGGCCGACGTGACGACCGCGCACCTGAGGCCCCGGCCACGGACCCGTGAGGGACAGTGGCTCGCCGAGGCCGGCGGGGTCACGTCGATGATCGATCTCTCCGATGGTCTCGCGACCGACCTCGGCCACCTTTGCGAGGAGAGCGGGCTCGGTGCGCGTGTGGAGCTCGGACGGCTCCCCGTGGACGCCGCGGTGCACGCGGTCGCCCGGGCACTCGATCGCGAGGCGTTAGCCTGGGCCACCGGTGGCGGCGAGGATTACGAGCTGCTCTTCACCTGCGCGCCCGATTTGATCGAGCGCCTGGCCGAGGGCCTCGCGGGTACCACCGGGACGCGGCTCAGCGCAGTGGGCGAGATGACCGCCGCCGCCGATGGGATCCGGTACCTCGACGCCGGCGGGCGCGCCGTCCCCGTCCGCGCCGGGTTCGAGCACTTCGTGACGGGACGCGCCCATGCCTGACAACCTCGGCTTACGGTTCCTGGCTCTCGGCATCCTCATCGTCTGCTCCGCGATCCTCACCGGCGCCGAGGCCGCGTACTTCTCCCTGGGCCGCGCCAGGCTCAGGCAAGTCACCTCGAAGGGCGAAGCCAGCGGCGCGTCGAAGCCGCTCATCGAGCGCCCGCACGAGCTGCTCGTCACGCTCCTCGTCGGCATCACGGTGATCAACATCGGGGCCGCCGCGATCGCCGCGACGATCGCCGACAGTCTCTTTGGCCCGAGCTGGGGGGTGTTCGTCGAAATGGTCGTGTTGATCTTCGTTCTCACCACCTTCGGCGAAGTCCTGCCGATGACGCTCGCGGTCAAGTACCCGGAACGGTTCCTGGCCTTCGCCGGCCGGCCGGTGGCGTGGCTCGGCGTACTCCTGACGCCCGTGCGTGCGGCCCTCGCGGGACTGACGGCGCTGACGGTGGGGCTTATCGGCCGCGAACGCGTGGAGCAGGTGATGCTCAGCGAGGAGGAGCTGAGGACACTCGTCGACGTCGGCGCGAGCGAGGGCGTCGTCGAACGTGAAGAGCGCGAGATGATCCACAAAGTGTTCGAGCTGGAAGACACCCTCGTCCGATCAGTCATGGTGCCGCGCCCCGACATGGTATGCCTCGACGTCGAGACGCCGGCGGCGGAGATCCTGCCGGCGCTCCGCGAGCACTTGCATTCGCGCGTGCCGGTGTACGAGGGTTCGCTCGATGTCATCGTGGGCATCCTCTACACGAAGGACCTGCTGCCCCACATGGAAGGGTTGCCGGCCGACTTTGATCTCCGCGTGCACCTGCACCCACCGTACTTCGTGCCGGAGTCCAAGCGCGCGGACATGCTGCTCCAGGAGTTCCAGGCCAAGAGGCTCCACATGGCGATCGTGGTGGACGAGTACGGGGGCACCGCCGGCCTCGTCACCCTGGAGGATCTCCTGGAGGAGCTGGTGGGTGAGATCTCCGACGAGTACGACGAGCCCGAGCGCCTGATCCAGCGGGTGGACGCGAAGACCTTCCGGGTGGCCGGCAAGCTGCCGCTCGAGGAACTCAACGCCGTTACCGGGCTGAAGATCTCCAACGAG
>QHSV01000325.1 GCA_003221655.1 Candidatus Rokuibacteriota bacterium | reverse complement strand
ATCTGCTCGCGCGGGTCGACGCCCTGCTCGTCGGGGGCGGCATGGCCTTCACGTTTCTCACGGAGCTCGGCCACACCGTCGGCCGCTCACTCGTCGAGCCCGGCCGGGTCGACACCGCGCGTCGGGCGCTGGGGGCCGCGCGGCGCCAGGGCGTCGCGCTCGTGCTGCCCATCGACGCGATCGTGGCGAACGGCCTGGACAGCGGGCACGGGCGCGCCGTCGGGATCCGCGAGATCCCGGCGGGGCAGATGGGCCTCGACATCGGGCCCCGGACCGTCGAGCGGTTTACGGGAACCCTCAAGACCGCGCGCACGATCGTGTGGAACGGCCCGATGGGCGTGTTCGAGCGGCCGGCGTTCGCGGCGGGGACCATCGCGCTCGCGCGCGCCGTCGCCGATGCCTCGGCGTTCTCGGTCATCGGCGGCGGCGACACGGTCGCTGCGGTCACGCGCGCGGGTGTCACCGAGCGCATCGGCTACGTCTCCACGGCGGGCGGGGCGTTCCTGGAGTTCCTCGAGGGTCGCAAGCTGCCGGGCGTCGAGGCGCTGACGGACGGCGGCTGATGCGGACACCGCTCGTCATCGGCAACTGGAAGATGCACGGCACCGTCGTCGAGGCCCGCGCGCTCACCACCGCCATCCGTGACGGGCTCAAGCGTCCGCGCGGTGTCCAGGTCGTCGTGTGCCCGCCGTTCACCGCGCTGGCTGCGGTATCGGAGGTCCTCGGCGGCAGCCCGATCCAGCTCGGCGCGCAGACCTGTCATCACGAACCGGCAGGAGCCCACACGGGTGAGGTGTCGGTGCCGATGCTCGCCGAGCTCACCTGTCGCTGGACGCTCGTGGGTCATTCGGAGCGACGGAAAGAGATCGGGGAGTCTGACGAGGTGATCAACCTGAAAGTCCGTGCGGTCCTGTCACACGGTCTCACGCCGGTCCTCTGCGTGGGCGAGACGGGCGACGAGCGGCGCCAGGGCTTGACCTTCAACACCGTCGAGGGCCAGCTGCGCGCCGGCCTCGCCGGGCTTGCCGGTGAACAGATCGCGAAGACCGTGCTCGCCTATGAGCCGGTGTGGGCGATCGGGACGGGCGTCAACGCGACGCCGGCCCAGGCCGCCGAGGTGCAGGGGTATCTTCGCGGCCTCCTGTCCGAGCTCGCGTCGAAGGAGATCGCGCAGACCGTGCGCATCCTGTACGGTGGCAGCGTCAAGGCCGAGAACGCCGATGCGCTCCTGGCGGAGCCCGAGGTCGACGGGGCGCTCGTCGGCGGCGCGAGCCTCAACGCGCAGGGATTCATCGGGATCGTACGGAAGGCGGCGCGCGTCGGCACCGCCGCCAAGGAGTGATCGGAATGTACATCGCCCTGACTATCGTCCACGTGCTCGCGTGCTTCGCCATCATCGGCATCGTGCTGTTGCAGTCCGGCAAGGGCGCCGACATCGGCTCGGCGTTCGGCGGCGCCGGGAGCCAGGCGGTGTTCGGCTCCATGGGGACGCCGACACTGCTTGGAAAGATCACCACCGGCATCGCCATCGTGTTCGCGGTCACGTCGTTCACGCTCGCCATTCTGGGCGGCCAGCGGGCGAGCTCCGTCGTGCGGGAGGCCGCCCCGCCGCCGTCGAGCACGCCTGCGCCGGCGGGGGTCACGCCCGCCGCTCCGGCGGCGCCCGCGACGCCCGTATCCCCCGCCCCGTCGAGCCAGCCGCGCTGACGCCATGAGCCGGCGCGTTCTGTTGCGTCTCCTCCGGCTGCTTGTCGTGCTCGCGCTGGCCGGATGCGGGAGCGAGGCAGACAGCGCGGCGGATCGCGTGACCGGTCAGTCGGCGGGCAAGCCGGTGCACGGGGACACCTTCATTGACGCGCTGACCGGTAACATCTCGGGCCTGATTCCGAACGTGTTGACCGACTCCGCGTCGTTCGAGGTCGGGTCACTGATCTACAGCGGTCTTGTCACCCGGGACAAGGATCTCAACATCATCGGTGAGCTGGCCGAGTCCTGGGATTTCAGCCGGGACTGTCTCGACCTCACCTTTCGGCTGCGCCGAAACGTTCGATGGCACGACGGGCGCGCTTTCACCGCCGATGACGTCGTCTTCACGTACGAGACGATGATCAACCCCAAGACGCCGACCGCGTACCGCGAGGACTTCCGCGCGGTCGACTCGGTCGAGGCGGTGGACCCCTTCACGCTCCACGTGCATTACAAGCGTCCGTACGCCAAGGCGCTCCAGAGCTGGTCCACGTGGATCCTGCCGCGCCACGTGCTGGAGAGCTACGTGCGGGCGGGGCGGTTACGCGAGGCCCCACAGAACCGGTCGAACCCGGTCGGCACGGGCCCGTACCGCTTCAGCGAGTGGAAGCCGAGCGAGAAGGTGGTGCTCGTCGCGAACCCCGACTACTTCGAGGGGCGGCCCTACATCTCACGTATCGTCTACCGGATCATCCCGAGCCAGGCGACCATCTTCCTCGAGCTGAAGGCCAAGGGCGTCGATTCGGCGGGCCCGGCCGGGCTCACCGCGCTCCAGTTCAAGCGCCAGGCCGAGTTTCCGGCGTTCCGCAAGGCCTACAACAAGTTCCAGTATCAGGACAACGTCTACACGTACCTCGGGTTCAATCTCCAGGACCCGCGGTTCGCCGACAAGCGGGTCCGCCAGGCGTTTGCTCACGCCATCAACAAGCGCGAGCTGATCGAGGGCGTGCGCCTCGGGCTCGGGCGCGAAGCGACGGGGCCGTTCAAGCCCGGCACGTGGCCTTACAACCCGAACGTGCGCACCTATCCGTATGACCTGGCGAAGGCGCGCGAGCTCCTCGCCGCCGCCGGGTGGCGCGAGCGCAACATCGACGGAATCCTCGTCAAGGACGGCCAGCCGTTCGAGTTCGTGCTGAGGACCAACCAGGGGAACGACGAGCGTCGCAAGGTGGCCGAGATCGTCCAGGCGTCGCTCAAAGAGCTCGGCGTCCGCGTCGACATCCAGGTCATCGAGTGGGCGTCGTTCCTCAAGGAGTACATCAAGAAAAAAAGATTCGAGGCGATCATCCTCGGCTGGGGCATCGGTCTCGATCCCGACCAGTACGAAGTCTGGCATTCGTCGAAGACGGGCCCGGACGATCTGAACCGCATCGGCTACGCGAACCCCGAGGCCGACGAGATGCTGGAGAAGGGGCGGGCCTCGTGCGTCGAGGCGGTACGAAAGAAGTACTACGACCGATTCCAGGAAATCCTGGCCGAAGACCAGCCGATCGTCTTCCTCTACTTCCGGGACGCGTTACCGGTGATCTCCTCCCGGGTCCGCGGCATCATCCCGTCGCCGAACGGCATTCGGCACAACTTCAACGAGTGGTACGTGCCGAAGCCGCTGCAGCGTTACACGGCGGGGTAGATGTAGATATCGTGCGGGTCGCGCTAGAATAGCGCGCCATGTTCGGGTACGCGCTGCGGCGGCTCGTCCTCGCCATTCCCCTCCTCATCGGCATCACCCTCATCTCGTTCGTCGTGATCCATCTGGCTCCCGGCGAGCCGACCGAGTTCGGGACCGGGGACACCCCGATCCAGTCGGACAAGGAGGTGCGGGAGCGGCTCATCCAGATGTACGGGCTCGACAAGCCCCTCCACGTCCAGTACTGGACCTGGTTGACGCGGCTCATCCAGCTCGATTTCGGGCGATCGTTCTCGCCGGACGCGCGGCCGGTGCTGCAAAAGATCGGCGAGCGGCTGCCGGTCACGCTGCTCCTCAATATCATCGAGATGATGATCATCGTCGCCCTCGCGATCCCGATCGGTGTACTGTCGGCGACGCGCCAGTACTCGACGTTCGACAAGGTCACGACGGTCTTCGTGTTCGTGGGCTTCGCGACGCCGGACTTCTGGCTGGCGCTCATGCTGATGATCCTGTTCGGAGTCCAGCTCGAGTGGCTCCCCATCTCGGGCCTACGCCTGCCAACGTGGGAATACCTGTCCTTCTGGCGACAACAGTGGGACTTCGTGAGCCACCTCATTCTGCCGATCCTGGTCGCGACCTTTGGCGGGCTCGCGGGATTCTCCCGCTACATGCGGCAGTCGATGCTGGAGGTCATCCGGCAGGACTACATCCAGTCCGCCCGGGCCAAGGGGCTCCCCGAACGGGCGGTGATCGCCAAGCACGCGCTGCGCAACGCGCTGCTCCCGATCGTGACGGTGCTCGGTCTCTCGCTGCCCGGCCTGATCGGCGGCAGCGTGATCGTGGAGTCGATCTTCGCGATCCCCGGCATGGGACAGCTGATGGTGCAGGCGGTCTTCGAGCGCGACTATCCCGTGATCATGGGGAACCTCGTCATCGTCGCGGTGCTCACCCTGGTCGCCAACCTCATCGCCGACCTCACCTACAGTTTGGTCGATCCGCGGATCCGCGTCGCCGCGCGCCGGGGGCGCCGGTGAGCGCGTGAAGGCCTTCTGGCGGGCGTTCCGTCGAAACCGGCTCGCGCTGATCGGCGGTGTCATCGTCGTTTGCCTGGGCATGCTGGCTGTCCTGGCGCCCACGCTCGTGCGGTGGGATCCGAACCGTCTCGACGTGAAGAAGATCCTCGACGCGCCGTCCCAAACCCACCCGCTCGGGACCGATCAGCTCGGCCGCGACGTCCTCTCGCGCATGCTCTACGGCGCGCGCGTCTCGCTGGCTGTCGGATTCGTGTCGGTGGGGATCGCGGCGCTGATCGGCATCGCCCTCGGGTCGCTGGCCGGCTATCACGGGGGGACGATGGACGCGATGGTGATGCGCCTGGTCGACCTGATGTTGGTCTTCCCGCGCTTCTTCCTGCTCCTCGCGGTGCTCGCCTTCCTGCGGCCGTCGATCTGGACCATCATGACGGTGATCGGTCTCACGGGCTGGATGAGCGTGGCCCGGCTCGTCCGCGCCGAGTTCCTGTCGCTGAAGGAGCGCGAGTTCGTGCTCTGGTCGCAGTCGATCGGCGCGAGCGTGTTCCGGATCATCTGGC